>CANFGA010000032.1 GCA_947446335.1 Oxalobacteraceae bacterium
ATGCCCAGGATGTAATGCAGCATGTTGGGACCGACACCGGAACCGGCCGCGGCATTGCCCGCGACGCAGTTGCTCGAGGTGACGAACGGATAAGTGCCGTGATCGACGTCGAGCAAGCTGCCTTGCGCGCCTTCGAACAACAGGTTGGCACCAGCCTTGTGCGCTGCATACAAGGCGCTCGAGACATCGGCGACCATAGGACGCAGGCGCGGCACGGTGGCCAGTGCATCGTCGAGCGTCTTTTGATACTCGACCTTCGGTGCCTTCAGATAATTGACCAGCACGAAGTTATGGTAATCGAGGTTTTCAGCCAGCTTTTCGGCAAAGCGGGTCTCGCTGAGCATGTCGGCGATCCGGATCGCGCGCCGCGCAACCTTGTCTTCATAGGCCGGACCGATACCCTTGCCGGTAGTGCCGATCTTGGCTGCGCCGCGCGCCGCTTCGCGCGCCGCATCGAGTGCAGCGTGGTAAGGCAAGATCACGGGACAGGCTTCGGAAATCTTCAGGCGCGACGCCACTTCGACGCCGACCGCTTCGAGCTTGTCGATTTCGCGCAACACATCCGGCACCGAAACCACGACACCATTGCCGATGTAGCAAGCCACACCCGGACGCATGATGCCCGATGGGATCAATTGCAGCGCGGTCTTGTGACCCTTGATCACCAAAGTATGACCGGCGTTATGGCCGCCCTGAAAGCGCACCACACCTTGTGCATGGTCGGTCAACCAATCGACGATCTTGCCCTTGCCTTCATCGCCCCACTGGGTACCGATGACGACCACATTCTTTGCGTTCATTTTCTTTGACATCACTTAGCCTAATGTTTTAATAATCCAGTTGTTACCGTCTTGCACCAGCGCGCGATCGCACTCGAACTCGTCTTCATCATCAAAGTGACCCGGCATGCTCTGGATCACGACCTCGCCGGCGCGGCGCAGCGCGACGATTTTGTCCTTCAATTCGGGCGCATTGCCCCACGGCGCCCGTATCGAATGCTTGCGTTCGGCCATCGGCAGCAGCCGCGCCAGTTCGCGCAAGTCGAGCGAAAAACCGGTCGCAGGACGGGCCCGGCCGAATGCTTGTCCGACGTGATCGTAGCGCCCGCCGCGCGCCACCGCGTTCGGCAAACCCGGCACGTACAGCGCGAACATCGCGCCGCTTTCGTATTGATAACCGCGCAAGTCGGCCAGATCGATGGCGACTTCGGCCCGACCCAGCGCCGATGCGGCCAGCGCAGCGAGTTCAGCCAGCGCGCGGGCGATGCCCGGCAACGGCGGCAACACGGCGCGGGCGCGGGCCAGCACGTCGATGTCGCCATACAAGCCAGGCAAAGCGAGCAGCGCGGCGCGCGTGGCCGGCGCATAGGCGACGCTCAAGTCGGCCAAGCCGGAACTGTCCTTGGCGCGCAGCAGCGCGGACAAGGCAGCCTGGTCAACGCTGGCGGCAGCATCTTGTTCGAGGATGGCGCGCAGCACGCCGACATGGGTCAAATCGAGGCGCACGTCGGCAAAACCGGCCATGGCCAGCGAAGCCAACGCCAGTTCCTGGATCTCTGCATCGGCTTCGAGGCCGGCGTGGCCATAGATTTCGGCCCCGATCTGCAGCGGTTCGCGCGTTGCATGCAAGCCCGACGGACGGGTATGGAGCACGCTGCCGGCATAGCACAGGCGCGTGACGGAGGCGCGATTGAGCAACTGCGCATCGATGCGGGCGACCTGGATCGTCATGTCGGCACGCAAGCCGAGCATGCGGCCCGACATCTGGTCGACCAGTTTGAAGGTGCGCAGATCGGTATCCTTGCCGGCGCCAGTCAGCAGCGACTCGAGATACTCCAGCAGCGGCGGCATGACAAGCTCGTAACCGTAAAGACGGAAATTGTCGAGCATGAGACGACGCAACTCTTCAATCTTGCGCGCTTCCGATGGCAAGACATCGGCGATATTTTCGGGCAAAAGCCAATTCGGCATGGGGGAATGGGGTACGGATCATGTTGAAAAAAGGAGCGGTGCAAGGCAGGCGCAACGTAGCCAGGCAGAACGCCGAGCAAGGCATTTTACGCGAAAATGACGCGTAACAGGAAAAGTCTCGCATCACTGCTGCCAGGCGAGACTTGGCAGCAGTGATGAAGCAGGCATGGCAGGTGATCGGCTCAATCGGGGATCGAGCCGATCACCTGACTCATTTACTTGGCTGGGGCCGCCGAACCGGCAGTGCCCGAACCCTTGAAGTACTTGAAGAAGTCCGAGTTCGCGTCGACCACCATCACATCGCTGCGATTCTTGAACGAAGCGCGGTACGCTTCAAGGCTGCGGTAGAACTTGTAGAACTCGGGGTTCTTGCCGAACGACTGCGCATAGGTCTGCGATGCCTTCGCATCGCCTTCGCCGCGCACCATCTCGGCTTCACGGTAGGCTTCGGCCAGGATCACGGTGCGTTGCTTGTCAGCATCGGCGCGAATTTGCTCCGACTCGGCAAAGCCGGTCGAACGCAATTGATTGGCAACGCGCACCCGCTCCGACTTCATCCGCTCGAAGACCGAATTGTTGATCTGCTCGACGTAATCGACCCGTTTCAGGCGCACGTCGATGATCTCGATGCCGATGACCTTGGCCTCGATGATGGTCTTGTTGCGGATCGCATCCATCACCTTGGCGCGCTCGCCGGAAATCACATCGCGCACCGTGTACTTGGTGATTTCTTCGTTCAGCGCCGCCTTGACGATCTGACCCATCCGATCGCGGGCCCGGCTCTCATCACCGCCGAAGCTGACGAAATACTGGCGCGGGTCGACGATGCGCCACTTGACGAAGGTGTCGATCAGGATGTTTTTCTTTTCAGCCGTGATGAAACGGTCGGCGTCGGGCGATTCGATGGTCAGCACGCGCTTGTCCAGGAACAGCACGTTTTGGAATGGCGGCGGCAGCTTGAAATGCAAACCCGGTTCGCTGATCACTTGCTTCACTTCGCCCAGTGCAAACACGATGGCGTGCTTGCGCTGGTCGACGATGAAGACGGTCGAGGACAGCAGCATGAAACCGAGAAAGGCAGCTATCAGTATGGCAACGATGCGATTCATCAGCGGCTCTCCCTGTCACGCGAGGTGTCGCGCGAACGGCTGTCGCGGCGCGGCTCTGTCACTTCAGGCAATGCGGCCGTGCTCGGCTGCACCGGTTGGGCCGTCTTGACGTCGCTGGCGGCGCTTTGGGCCATCAATTTATCGAGTGGCAGATACAACAAGTTGCTGCCGGATTTTGCATCTATCATGACTTTGCTCGCACTGGTAAACACTTGCTGCATGGTTTCTAGGTACATCCGGTCGCGCGTGACGCCCGGCGCTTTTTGATATTCAACCAGCACTTGCTGGAAGCGCGACGCATTACCGACCGCATTTTCAGTGACCAGCGAACGGTACGCTTGCGCTTCCTCGAGCAGACGGAATGCCGCGCCGCGCGCCTTCGGCACCACGTCGTTGGCATACGCCTCACCCTCGTTTTTCAGGCGTTCGCGGTCTTGACCGGCCTTGACGGCATCGTCGAATGCGCCTTGCACCTGCTCCGGCGGTTGCACGCCTTGCATCGTCACGTTGGTGATCTGCACACCCAGCACATAACGGTCGAGCACTTCTTGCATCAGCTTTTGCACGTCGAATGCGACTTTTTCGCGCCCCTCGTACAACACGAAGTCCATCTTGCTGCGGCCGACGATTTCGCGAATCGCGGTCTCGGCAACCTGGCGCACGGCATCTTCCTGGTCACGGTTGGTAAACAGCCATTTGACAGCATCGTTCAATGTGTACTGGACGGCGAACTGGATGTCGATGATGTTCTCGTCTTCGGTCAACATCAGCGCTTCCTTGAGCTGCTTGTTGTTGACGCTGGAGCGGTAGCCCACTTCGACGGTGCGCACTTGCGACACGTTGACGATTTCATGACTCTGGAATGGCGCTGGCCAGCGTAAATTGAAACCCGGCAACGTGGTATGGCTGTATTTGCCGAACGTGAGCACAACACCGGCCTGTCCCTCTTGCACCGTGAAGGCGCCGCTGGCAAGCCAGATCACGAAAGCGACCGCGCCAGCGACGCTGGCGGCAACGCCGGCGCCCTTCATGTCGGGCCGCATGCCGCCGCCACCCGAACCAGGTCCGGGGCCGCCGTCGGGGCGATTCTTTTTCTGTCCCATGAACGCGTTCAGGCGTGCATTGAAGTCGCGCCAGATCTGCTCCAGATCGGGCGGACCATCGCCAGGCTTCTTGCCTTCCTGGGCGTGCTTATTGTCACTGCCGTCGCTGTCGCCTTTCGATCCCCAGCGGGGATCATTGAGCGACAACTTCAGACCTATTTTTTTAACAAGAGAAACAAACATGCTAGCTGGATCCATGATGGGTGGAGGTTGAAATGGTATCGACCTGGTCAGCTCCGGAGGATTGTTCCGGGCCGGCATCGTCCTGCTCATCGTACTGGCCATCATACTGGCCTTCATACTGCTCTACTGCCTGGCTCGCACCGGGCGCATTCCTGGCCGCTTCGACGATCGCCGCGCGCAGCAGATCGAGGCCCGTGCCTTTGCGGGCGCTGATGAAGACGCGATGGACATGACCATCTTCGCCTCGCTCCAGTTGCGGCTCCAGGTCGGCGGCGTCGATCTTGTTCCACACCAGAATCTGCGGAATATGATCGGCACCGATCTCTTTCAAGACCAGATTGACTTGCTCGATTTGCTCCATGCGCGCCGGCGACGCAGCGTCGACGATGTGCAACAGCAGATCGGCATGGATGGTTTCTTCCAGCGTCGCGCGAAACGCCGCCACCAGTTGATGCGGCAATTCGCGCACGAAACCGACGGTGTCGGAAATGACGACATTGCCGACACCTTCACCCAAATAAACGCGGCGTGAAGTGGTATCCAAGGTAGCGAACAATTGGTCCGCAACATAGACACCGGCCTTGGTCAGCGCATTGAACAGCGTCGACTTGCCGGCATTGGTGTAACCGACCAGCGACACTGAAAAAGTGTGGCTGCGTCCGCGCGCACGGCGCTGGGTAGCGCGCTGCTTGTGCAGTTTTTCGAGGCGCGCACGCAAGGCCTTGACCCGGTCGCCGATCAGGCGGCGGTCAGTCTCGAGCTGGGTTTCGCCGGGACCGCGCAAGCCGATGCCGCCTTTTTGACGTTCCAGATGGGTCCAGCCGCGAATCAAGCGGGTCGCCAAATGCTGCAGCTGGGCCAGTTCGACTTGCAACTTGCCTTCGTGGCTTTGAGCGCGCTGGGCGAAGATGTCGAGAATCAGGCTGGTGCGATCGAGCACCCGAATCTCCAGGCGCTTTTCCAGGTTGCGTTGCTGGGCCGGCGACAAGGCATGATTGAAGATCACGATCTCGATCTCGTTGTCGAGCACGGCATCCTTGATCTCGTCGGCCTTGCCGCTGCCGACAAAATAAGCGGCATCCGGACTGGAGCGCTTGGCCGTGATGGTCGTGACAGGATTCGCGCCAGCCGAGCGTGCGAGCAACATCAATTCCTCGACGCTGGCGGCAAAATCGCCCTGACCGAAGTCGATGCCTACTAGAGCTGCGCGCATGCCAACCCTTCGCTAGCGGAAATGAAGAAAAAAACGGAGGCCGTCAAACTCAATGCTTTACTCCGCTTCTGGTTCGATATTGAGGTTCACCGCGCGCGCTGGCACGACGGTCGAGATCGCATGCTTGTACACCATCTGAGTGACGGTATTGCGCAGCAAGACGACATACTGATCGAATGATTCAATGTGGCCTTGCAACTTGATGCCGTTGACCAGATAGATCGATACCGGGACATGCTCTTTGCGTAATGCATTGAGGAATGGGTCTTGTAACAGTTGCCCTTTGTTGCTCATGAAAGCTCCGTGATGTGATTGTATTAAAGAGTTGGAGGCGACTCGCTTGATTTCAAGCCCCGAAACACCATTCTCGGACTGCGTAATGATGCTTCCTGGATACTTTAACCTGTTTTCAACTTGCTTGTCGTCTCTCTGGGTTTATTTCGAAGTTTTTGCAAACGGATTTTTACCTGTACGCAATTCAATGCGCAGCGGCGTACCGACCAGCGAGAACGTATCGCGGAAATGCTTTTCCAGATAGCGTTTGTAAGGATCGCCGACGGCATCAAGCGCATTGCCGTGGATTACGATGATCGGTGGATTCATGCCGCCCTGATGCGCATAGCGCAATTTTGGCCGGATCGAACCCTTGCGGCGCGGCTCCTGCTTCTCGACCGCTTCGATCAAGGCGCGCGTCAACTTCGGCGTCGACAGATCGCACATCGCAGCGGCATAGGCGGCGTTGATCGACTTCATCAGCGGGCCGATGTTGGTACCCTTCAGGGCCGAGATGAAATGGGTCTGGGCGAAGGACAGGAAATCGAGCTTGCGATCGATGTCGATCTTGATTTCATCGCGCTGGTGCGACTGCAAGCCATCCCACTTGTTGACGGCGACCACCAGAGCGCGTCCGGTCTCCAGGACGAAGCCGGCGATATGCGCATCCTGCTCCGAGATATCCTGTTGCGCATCCAGCAGCAGCACCACCACATTTGCTTCCGAGATCGATTGCAGCGTCTTGACAACCGAGAATTTCTCGATCGCCTCGAACACCTTGCCGCGGCGTCGAATGCCGGCGGTATCGATCAACGTGTATTGCTGACCGTCGCGCTCGAATGGAATCTCGATCGAATCGCGCGTCGTGCCAGGCATGTCGAAGGCGATCACGCGCTCTTCGCCGAGCAAGGTATTGACCAGCGTCGATTTGCCCACGTTCGGGCGGCCAACGATGGCAATCTTGATGCCGCGCTCGACCTTGTCGAGTTCTTCGGGCTGCGGCGGACGCAGCGAAAAGGCCAGATCCAGCGCCACTTCGACCAGATCGGTCACGCCATCGCCGTGGGCCGACGAAATCGCGTACGGATCGCCCATGCCCAGCTCATAGAACTCGGACACGACGGCAGTGTAGCGCATGCCTTCGCTCTTGTTGACGACCAGGATCACCGGGCGCCCGCTCTTGCGCAGGAAATCGGTGATGGTCTTGTCGTGCGGCGTCATGCCCTGGCGACCGTCGACGATGAACACGACGACGTCGGCCTCGGCCACGGCTTGCTTGGTCTGCAGCGCCATCTGGTGCATGATGCCTTCCTTGGCGACCGGCTCGAAACCACCGGTATCGATGACCAGAAAGGGACGCTCGCCGACGCGGCCTTCGCCATAATGGCGATCGCGCGTCAGGCCAGGCAAGTCTGCCACCAGCGCATCGCGCGAACGGGTCAGACGATTGAACAAGGTCGATTTCCCTACATTGGGTCGACCTACTAATGCGATTACCGGCTTCATTTTAAAACTCGCTTCGATTTGATACCCGCTCTTCAGGGCGGTACGGAGGTTGATATCCCCGGCCTGAAGGCAGGGGTTTCGACCGATGTAATTCGGGAGGGGGCAATCCCCTTCCAAATCAAGTTAGAGACACAGGCCTGAAGGCCTGTGCTGAATGATTGAGGCCTTACTCGACCGCGAGAGCGGTCACTGTCCCTGATTGCGTTTGAAAAATCAAATTCGAACCAGCGACGACGGCAACCGACTTGATCTGGCTGCCGTCGGTGCTGACCCGACCTAAAAATGCGCCATCTTCCCGTGACAGGAAATGGATATATCCTTGATAGTCGGCGACCACGACGGCGCGTCCGAACGACACCGGGCTCGACAAGCGGCGATGCGCCAGCTTGTCATTTTTCCAGGCGCTTTGACCGCCTTCGCGGCTGAACGCCAGGACCGAACCTTGTTCATCGGCCGCGAACACGAAGCGCTGGTCGATGCCCAGCCCGACATCGGACGACAAGAGCTTGGTCCAACGCCCCGCGCCGGTGGCTGCATCGAGGCAACCGATGCGACCCTGGTACGACACGGCGCACAGATCGCGCTCGAACAGCGATGGCGTGCCAGCAACATCGCTCACGCGCTCCAGTTCGGTGGCGCCACGCGGCTCGCTCAGCGTCACTTCCCAGCGCGGCGCACCGGCTGCCATCGTCAGCGCCAGCAATTTTCCGCCTGGCTGCGCCAGATACACATTGCTGCCACCGATCACCATGCCTGGCGCATTGCGCAAGGTCAATGCCGGCATGCTGCGCTGGGCGCTCCATTTCTTGGCCCCGGTCTTGGCATCGAATGCCGTCACCCGGTTATCCAGGCTGCGCAGCACGACCAGGCCCTGCCCGACCACCGGCGAAGCCAGAATTTCGCTCGATGCCTGCTCTTTCCACAACAATTTTCCGCCACCGTCGAATACCAGCAGCACGCCATCGGCAGCACCGACGGCAACCACGCTGCCGTCCGAACCGACGCCAGCGGTCAACTCGGTGCCGGCTTTGATGCGCCAGATTTCACGCCCAGTGGCGGCATCGAAGCGCGCGATGTTGCCATCGGCTGCGGCCACGAACAGGCTGCCATCGGCCAGCGCAGGCGAAAACGAGTACACGCCGGACTTGCCGATCGACTGCTTCCAGACGGTGCGCACAGGCATCTTCGATGTCAGCTCGACCAGCGGCACCGGGTCATTCTTGGTATCTTTCGATGCAAACGGGTTCAATGAACTACAGCCGGCGACCAGGGCCAGCAAACTCAAACCGACGATTTTTTTAGTGCCATGCATAAATTCAACCTCGATCTCTATTGATGATACTGCGGCAAAACCAGCTGCAAAGAGCAGAGCTGCAGATCAAGGTGCAGCCTTGACCTCTGGTGCGCCCAAGCCCTCAAGTTTCAACTCGATCAATTGATGACCGGGATTTTTTTTATCGGTCGCGGCCAGCGCAGCCTGATACGATGCACGCGCTTCGACGCTCTTGCCTTGCGCGGCCAAAATGTCGCCCTTGCGGTCGGCCACGTTGCCGATGAATTGGGCCGGTGTCTCGCCAGCCAATGCAGCGAGGGCGGCATCATAGGATTTCTCATCGAGCAACACGCCGGCCAGACGCAGCCTGGCGATCGCCTTGTACTCGGCATCGCCGTGTTCGATGGCCCATTGCAACTGCGTTTTTGCCGCGCCCAAGTCATTGGTATCGAACGCACTCTTGGCCGCAGTAAGCGCACTCATCTGCGCATAAGCGGTGCCCTTGAAACGCGTTTGCATGTCGCCGGCAGCGCGCTGCACCTTGACATTGTCTTTCGCCACGACCGCTTTTTGCAATTCATCGTACAGTTGCGAGGCCTGCGTCGCCTGTGTGCGCTGATAATAGTTCCAGCCGGTCCAGCCGCTATAGGCGGCCAATGCGGCGATCAGCACCCAAGACAGCAAGTTGCCATATTGGTTCCACCACGCCTTGAAAGAGGCCAGTTGTTCTTGTTCTTCGAGATCGAATGCCATGAGGTTCGTGTTTCAGTGTTGAATGGTAAATAATAAAAGAAGCAGCACCTGGAACCGGATTACGGATCAAGGCGCTGTCTCAAGCGACTCAGTGGTGGTAATGCACGTGATCGTGGTCGTGATCGTCGCCGACGATCTGATCGACCAGATGATCCACCACGCCGTCAAAGGGCACCGTATTTTGCTGCAAGCCGACGCTGGACGAACGCAGCGCCTTGACGCTGGCCACATGCTGCGCCACTTCATCCTCGCCCATGATCACCGCAAACGCGGCGCCGCTGGCATCGGCTTTTTTCATCTGGGTCTTGAAGCTGCCGCCGCCATTGCTCGCTGCGCAATGTAGCACAACGTCGAGGCCGGCATCGCGGATGCGCTCGGCCAGCACAAAAGCTTGCAATTGCGCAGCCTCGCCCTGGTGCACCAGGTAGACGTCGCACTGGTTCGGCACTTCCGGTTCGCCAGCGTCTTTCATCAGCAATACCAGGCGCTCGATGCCCATCGCGAAACCGACCGCAGGCGTGGGCTTGCCGCCGAACATTTCGACCATGCCATCGTAACGCCCGCCGGCACAGACAGTGCCTTGCGAACCGAGCGCATCGCTGACCCATTCAAACACGGTGCGATTGTAGTAATCGAGACCGCGCACCAGACGCGGGTTGATCGTGAATGGAATGTTGTTGTGATTCAAAATCTTTTGCACGCCTTCGAAGTGCGCCAGCGATTCGGCGCCCAGGTAATCGAGCAGCTTGGGCGCGCCATTGACCAGTTCCTGCATCGCCGGATTCTTGGTATCGAGGATGCGCAAGGGATTGCTGTGCAGTCGATTCTTTGCTTCCGCATCGAGCAACTCGATGTGCGCTTCGAAATAGGCGATCAGATCGAGCCGGTGACGCCCGCGCTCGGCAGCATCGCCGATCGAGTTCAATTCGAGACGGATGTTTTCCAGGCCCAGGTCATCCCACAGGCGGCGGCACAGCATGATCATTTCGGCGTCGATGTCGGGGCCGGTGAAGCCGATCGCTTCGGCGCCGAACTGGAAGAACTGGCGATAGCGGCCTTTTTGCGGCCGCTCGTGACGGAACATCGGCCCCTTGTACCAGAGCCGCTTCGGTCCTTCATAGGTCAGGTTATGCTCGACGACCGCGCGCACCACGCTGGCAGTGCCTTCGGGGCGCAGCGTGAGCTGGTCGCCATTCATCGCATCGGTAAACGAATACATTTCCTTCTCGACGATATCGGTGACCGCACCGATGGCGCGTGCAAAGAGCTTGGTTTCTTCCAGTATCGGGGTGCGGATCTGCTGGAAGCCATAGCTTTGCAAGACCGATTGCGCGGTATTTTCAAACAATTCCCACAGCGGCGCGTCGGCTGGCAGGATATCGTTCATGCCTTTGATGGCCAAAATTTTCTCGAATTTTTTATTTTCTGACATGGTGATCTTTATCTGGACGGTTCAATGGCGACAGCAGCCTGGCCGGGTTGGCCATAGTGGCTGTGCACGTAATCTTGCACGATGGCCTGGAATTGCTCGACGATGCGCTCGCCGCGCAGCGTCACCGTCTTCTGGCCATCGACGAATACCGGCGCCGCCGGCGATTCACCGGTGCCGGGCAGGCTGATGCCGATGTTGGCGTGTTTCGATTCGCCGGGACCGTTGACGATGCATCCCATCACGGCCACGTTCATCGCTTCGACGCCGGGATAGGTTTTTTTCCACTCTGGCATCTGGTCGCGCAAATAGGTCTGGATATTGTCGGCCAATTCCTGGAACGTGGTCGACGTGGTGCGACCGCAACCGGGACAGGCGATGACCATCGGCGTGAATTTGCGCAGCCCCATGGTTTGCAATATTTCCTGGCCGACGATCACTTCGCGGCTGCGATCGCCGCCCGGTTCAGGCGTGAGCGAAATGCGGATCGTGTCGCCGATGCCTTCTTGCAGCAGCACTGCCAGCGCCGCAGTCGATGCGACGATGCCCTTGCTGCCCATGCCGGCCTCGGTCAAGCCCAGGTGCAGCGGATAATCGCAGCGGCGCGCCAGTTCACGGTACACCGCGATCAAATCCTGCACGCCCGACACCTTGCACGACAAGATGATGCGGTCGCGCCCGAGACCGACTTCTTCGGCGCGCACGGCATTTTCAATGGCCGATGTCACCAACGCTTCATACATGACGACCTGCGCGCTCCAGGGCTGCGCACGCGCGGCATTCTGGTCCATCATGCGCGCCAGCAGGGCCTGATCCAGGCTGCCCCAGTTGACGCCGATGCGCACCGGCTTGTCGTGGCGCGCGGCCACTTCGATCATTTGTGCAAACTGCGTGTCGCGTTTCGCGCCCTGCCCGACATTGCCGGGATTGATGCGGTATTTCGACAAGGCTCGCGCGCAATCGGGGTAATCGTTCAACAGCGTGTGGCCGTTGTAATGAAAGTCCCCTACCAGCGGCACATGGATGCCCATCTTGTCGAGCTGGTCGCGGATGTACGGCACCGCCGCCGCCGCTTCCGGCTTGTCGACGGTGATGCGCACCAGTTCGGAACCGGCTTGCGCCAGCTGCTTGATCTGGATCGCGGTACCGATCGCGTCGGCGGTATCGGTATTGGTCATCGATTGGACCACCACCGGGGCGCCGCCGCCGACCACGATCACGTGTTCGCCGTGGGCAATCGGCACGCTCAAGCTGGTGCGCCGGGCCAATGGCCCCGCACCGAGAAATGCATTCATCGCAGACATCATTGGATTGTCATTCGTGAAGTTGTACCGCCGGATGCCGGAGTGAGCGTCAAGGGCACGCCGCGCAGCGTCGCTGCCACGCCGGCGGCATTGCCGACGACGAGTTGCAACGGCCCGCCAACCTCGAAAGTCTCGGTGCTGCCAGCCTTGATGATGCGCGAAACGAGCGGCGCTGCGCCGCTGCCGCGCAATTCGACCCATGAATCCTGGCGCACCGTCAGCACCAGCGCATTGGCCGAAACCGGCGGCGCAGCAGCAGTCGCCGGCGCTGCAGGCGCACTAGCCGCGGTCACGGGGGCGCCCGCCGGTGTGCGCGCGGAAAATCCGGCTACCGGCAGTGCCGCGGCGACCGACCCGACTGCTGGCGGCACCGAGATCAGCGGCACCGATTTCGATTGCATTGGTACCAGTGGCGCCGCTGGCACGCCGGGCTTGACCAGCGTGGCGTTAGCCTTGTCGGCCGGCGTCAGCTTCGCAAAAAATCCCATCTTGTAGGCGCCCAGCAACAGCACCAGCAGCAGCGCGAGCGCGATCAGCCAACGGCGCGAGAGCAGCGAACGCTGCGTTGTCGAAGGAAAACGCACTTCGGAAAACGTGGCCGCACCCTCGCGGCGCGGCGGCGGCGCGCCGGCATCGGCGTTGGCGCTGGTGCGCACGACGATCATCGCCACCAAAGGCACCGGATCGAGATTGACAACCTTGGCATAGGCGCGCACGAAGCCGCGCACCACAGCCATGTTAGGCAATGCTGCGGCATCACCCTGCTCGAGCGCGATCACTTGACGCGGCGCCCATTTGAGCTGATCGGCCACTTGCTGAACAGTCCAGCCCAGCGCTTCGCGCTTGGCTTTCAATTGCACGCCGGGCGCATGCACGCCGGGTGCATCCAGGCCAGGCTGCGGTGATTCCGGCCGCTCTGCATTCATCGGGTTTCCTGTTTCACTCATCAAACTTTCCTCGTTGGTAAGCAGCATATTCGGGCGTGGCAGAGTGATGACGGCGCAATTGCGTCACCCACTGCGCTTGAGCGCCCCCGTCACCAAGCCGATGCTCGACCTTGATTGCAAGCCACACGACATCGGCTGTCAAGCCATCCATTTCCGCACTCTTGCTCAGCCGCTCTATGAACTGGGCGGCCCGCACATCGTCGCCACGCTCGTGGTACAGGCGCGCCAGATTCGCATTCGTCGCCACCAGATCAGGCGTCACTGCCAGCGCGCGCAGCAAATAGCGCTCGGCGTTGGCCATATCCTTCATTTTCAAACTGCACGAACCGGCATTGTTCAACGCATTTCCCGGCGAAGAATAGGACCGGTTGGCCAGAGCAGCGTCGAAATAAGCGATCGACTGCGCCGCGCGACCGTTCTGGCACAGGAACGATCCATAATTGTTGCTCAAGTCGGGGTTGCGCGGTGCCAGACTGAGCGCGTGCAGAAAATCATCTTCCGCCAGCGCCGCTTCGCCCATCCGCATGTAAATCAGGGCCCGCACGCCATACGCATCGACCAGGTTTGGGTCGGCCTGCAGCGCCAACTTGATGTCGTCGAGCGCCGATTCCAACTGGCCCTGCTCGTAATACTCCACCGCCAGTTGCAAGCGGATCAGCGCGCGCTTCTGATTGACACTCTGATCCGAACTGGTCGCCAGTTCCGCCCTGCTGCCGCTGCTGCCACCACCTGCCGCACACGCCGCCAGCAGCGCCACCAGCAACATGGCCAGAC
>CANFGA010000033.1 GCA_947446335.1 Oxalobacteraceae bacterium
ACGTCGGGATATTCCTTGTGCACATCGGTGACGATGTCGCGCCAGAACTGGAAGGTTTCCAACACATTGGCCTTGTCGACGCTGGTCAAGCGCTTGTCGCGCTTTTGCGCAGCCTGGAACGCCACGTGGGCGATGCGGCGAATTTCTCCCTCCGCATAGCGCATCGTGTCGAAACCTTCGCGCTGGCCCTTGAACGGACCATCGGGGCACTCGCGCACGCCGCGTGGCTTGCCGAAATAGATGTCGCCGGTCAATTCGCGGATGATCAGGATATCCAGGCCGGACACGACTTCAGGTTTCAACGTCGAGGCGCCGGCCAGTTCAGGGTACAGGATCGCAGGACGGAAATTGGCGAACAAGCCCAGTTGCTGACGCAAGCCCAGTATCGCTTGCTCGGGGCGCAGCGCGCGCGGTAGATTGTCGTACTGATAATCGCCAACCGCGCCGAACAGCACGGCGTCGGCTTCCTGAGCCAGTGCCAGCGTTGCTGGTGGCAGCGGGTGACCGTGCAGTGCATAAGCGGCGCCGCCAACCGGTGCGGTTTCCATTTCAAACGGTTCGCCCAGCGCCTGCAAGACCTTGACAGCTTGTGCGACAATTTCCGGGCCGATTCCATCGCCCGGCAAGATTGCAATTTTCATGTTGATGATTTTTTAAATGGTGTTGGCCAGCCACGGCTGATTGGCCAGATGGCGCTCTTCAAAGTTGCGGATCGCGTCGGCATGGCGCAGCGTCAAGCCGATGTCGTCGAGTCCATTGAGCAGGCAATATTTGCGGAAGGCGTCGATCTGGAACGGGTAGCTGAGGCTGCCGTTGGCCGTCCTGACGCATTGCTGTTCAAGGTCAACCACGAGCTTGTAGCCGGGGAAAGCCTTGACTTCGTTGAACAGATGATCGATCTGGGATTCTGTCAACACGATCGGCAGCAAGCCGCTTTTGTAGCAATTGTTGAAAAAAATGTCGGCAAAACTGGGCGCGATGATGGCCCGAAAACCGTACTGGTCAAGCGCCCATGGCGCATGCTCGCGCGAAGACCCGCAGCCGAAATTTTTGCGGGTCAACAGGATCGAAGCACCCTGATAACGATCCTGATTCAGAACGAAATCGGGATTGAGCGGGCGATTGCTGTTGTCGCGGCCAGGTTCGCCGTGATCGAGGTAACGCCACTCGTCGAACAGGTTAGGGCCGAAGCCGCTGCGGTGTATCGATTTCAGGAACTGCTTCGGAATGATGGCGTCGGTATCGACATTGGCCCGATCGAGCGGGGCCACCAGGCCTTCGTATAGCGTAAATTTATCCATGATTATCCAAACTGGTGCTCCAAACTGTGGCGCAGATGGCGGTCGATCAGACCCGCCGCAGCGCCAGGTTCAGGTTTCTTTGCCGGATTGCTCGGCATTATCTCGCGGCGCCTTCAACCTTGGAGCCGACCTTTTGCACATCCCTGCCGAAGCCTTGCATCGTGTTACAGCCTGACAAGAACAGTGCGGCGATGGACAAGGCAAACAGTGTTTTCATTCTTTTTTCCGTTGTAACGTGATGATCGGTCAGCGCAGAGCGGACAATGAGCGCACATCGACAAAATGCCCGGCGATGCCTGCAGCGGCGGCCATCGCCGGCGAGACCAGATGCGTGCGACCACCTTGGCCCTGGCGCCCCTCGAAGTTGCGGTTCGATGTCGATGCACAGCGTTCGCCAGGCTCCAACCGGTCGGCATTCATCGCCAGGCACATCGAGCAGCCCGGCTCGCGCCATTCGAAGCCGGCATCCTTGAAGATCTTGTCCAAGCCTTCGCGCTCGGCCTGGGCCTTGACCAGGCCGGAACCGGGCACCACCAGCGCCAGCGCCACGTTCGAGGCGCGGAACTTGCCGCGCACCACGCTGGCGGCCGCGCGCAAGTCTTCGATGCGCGAATTGGTACAAGAACCGATGAACACCTTGTCGATGCGGATATCGGCGATCGGGGTATTGGGCTTCAAGTCCATGTAGATCAAGGCTTTTTCCATCGCATCACGCCGCACCGCATCTTTTTCATGGTCCGGATCAGGCACCCGCGCATCGATCGCAACCACCATTTCAGGCGATGTGCCCCAGGTTACCTGCGGTTTCACTTCCTGGGCATTGAGCGTGACGACGATATCGAAACGCGCACCGGCATCCGAATGCAGCGTGCGCCAGTAGTCGACGGCGCGATCCCAGTGCGGGCCGACCGGCGACAAGGGGCGACCCTTGACATAATTGATCGTGATTTCATCGACGGCGACCATGCCGGCGCGCGCACCGGCTTCGATCGCCATGTTGCACACCGTCATGCGGCCTTCCATCGACAGCGCACGTATCGTCGAACCGCCAAATTCGATCGCGTAGCCGGTGCCACCGGCGGTGCCGATCTTGCCGATCACGGCCAGCACCAGGTCTTTTGCCGTCACCCCCAGCGGCAGTGCGCCGTCGATCTGGACCAGCATGGCTTTCGATTTCTTGGCCAGCAGCGTCTGCGTGGCCAGCACATGCTCGACTTCGGAGGTGCCTATGCCATGCGCCAGACAGCCGAAGGCACCATGAGTCGAGGTGTGCGAATCGCCACAGACGACCGTCATGCCCGGCAATGTCGCGCCCTGCTCGGGCCCGATCACGTGCACGATGCCCTGGCGCTTGTCGTTCATGTTGAAATACGTCAAACCGTAGGTTTTCGCATTCTTGTCCAGCGTTTCCACCTGCAGGCGCGAGACCGGATCGGCGATCCCCTCGGCGCGGTCGGTGGTGGGGACGTTATGGTCAGCCACGGCCAGATTGGCGGAAATGCGCCACGGCATGCGCCCGGCGCCGCGCAAGCCATCGAAGGCTTGCGGACTGGTCACTTCGTGCACCAGGTGCCGGTCGATGTACAGTATCGTCGTGCCATCCTCTTCGGAGCGCACAACGTGGGATTCCCAAAGTTTGTCGTAAAGCGTCTTTGTCATGATATTTGCTGTGCTGCCACGGCCCGTAGTGAGTAATCCATGCTGATTATGCCATAGGTGGCGCATGCAGAACCAGACCTTCGGCCGGCGCCGATCAGATCAGGCGCGCCGCTTCCTGGGCTGCGACGCGCCCTTCATCGGTCGGCACGACCCACACTTCGATCCGGCTACCCGGGGCATGGATAGACATCACCGCATTGCCGGTAGCCTTCAGATTCAGAGCGACGTCGATCTCGATGCCGAGCCAAGCCAGACCCTGGCACACCTGGGCGCGCAGCACGGCATCGTGTTCGCCGATGCCACCGCTGAAGGCCAGCACGTCCAGTCCTTTCATGCAGGCGACCAGCGCGCCGGCTTCGCGCACCACGCGGTAAGTAAACAGATCGATCGCCTGCAGCGCTGGCGCACTGCCATCCTGGCGCAGCAAGCGCATGTCGGCCGAGATGCCCGACACGCCCAGCAAGCCGCTTTGCTTGTACAACAACGTTTGCAAACGGGCATGGTCCCAGCCCTGCTCCATCAGGTACAACAGCACGCCGGCGTCGAGCGAGCCGCTGCGGGTGCCCATCATCAAGCCATCGAGCGCTGAAAATCCCATCGTCGTGGCGCAACTGCGCGCATCCCGGGTTGCGCACAGGCTGGCGCCATTGCCCAGATGGGCCATCAGGACGCGGCCCCCGGCTTGGGCGCTGTGCTGCTGCAAGACGCCGATGATGTATTGATAGGATAAGCCATGAAAACCGTAGCGCCGTACACCCTGCTCGGCCAGCGCCTGCGGCAATGCGAAGCTGTAAGCCAGCGGCTCCAGCGTGGCATGGAAAGCCGTATCGAAACAGGCGATCTGCGGCAAGTCGGGAAACGCTTGTTGAAATGCGCGTATCCCTTGCAGGTTGTGCGGCTGATGCAGCGGCGCCAGCGAATTGAGCCGCGCCAGCCGTTCCAGCACGGCATCCGTGACCAGGATGCTGGCCGAGAAATCGCGCCCACCGTGCACCACGCGATGCGCAATCGCTTGCAGCGCGGGCAGCGTCGCATCGTCAGAGAGCAACTGGCCCAGGCTATCTAGCGCCAACTGGAACGGGTGGTCTGTTCCTGTCGGCAAGGGACGCTGATGGCGCACGCCTTGCACAGTCCAGGCCAGCGCCGGCGATCCGCCCGGCTCCAGCCCTTGTATGCTGCCTGTCAACAGGCTCGGTTGCACCTGGCCATCTTGCAAAGGGTGAATCGAAAATTTCAGCGTGGAAGAACCGGCATTGACAGCAAGAATGGCCATGTCAGGTTACCAGACCTGACGCGGCTGATCGCGCCTTGCATTGTGCGCCACCAACTGGGCCAGCAGTGCCGACGCGACACGCGCCATCGGGCCGTCGGCGCGACTGGTCAGCGCGATCGGCACCCGGGCGCCCAGCACGATGCCAGCGCCTGACGCGCCAGCGAGGTATTCGAGCTGTTTGGCCAGCATGTTGCCCGACTCCAGATCGGGCACCACCAGGATATCGGCCTCGCCGGCCACGCAAGACTTGATGTGCTTGATCTGGGCCGCATGGACCGAGATCGCATTGTCGAACGCCAGCGGACCATCGAGGATACCGCCGTTGATCTGGCCGCGCTCAGCCATCTTGCACAGCGCCGCCGCATCGATCGTCGACGGTATCGCCGGATTGACAGTTTCCACCGCCGACAGAATCGCCACCTTCGGCGTCTCGATACCCAGAATGCGGGCGAAATCGATCGCGTTCTGGATGATGTCGACCTTTTCCTGCAGGCTGGGGCGGATATTGAGGGCGGCGTCGGTGATCAACAACGGCTTGCTGTAGAGCGGCACATCGAAGCGAAATACATGCGTCATGCGGCGCCCGGTGCGCAGCGTCGGTTGCGCCAGCACCGCATGGATCAGTTCGTCGGTATGCAAACTGCCCTTCATCAGCATCTCGACTTCGCCCTTGGCCGCCATCGTGGCCGCCAATTCGGCCGCCGCGTGGCTATGCTGGACCGAGATGATCTCGACGCCAGCCAAATCGATGCCGGCTTCTTCGGCGATGTGGCGGATGCGCAACTCGGGGCCGATCAGCACCGGCACAATCACGCCGTGGCCCGCCGCATCGATCGCCCCACTGAGCGACTCGACGTCGCAAGGGTGGACCACGGCGCAGCGCACCGCGTCCATGCCGGCGCTGCGCGCCAGCAATTCCTTGAAGCGCGCTTGCGGGTCGAACAACTGGATCAAAGGCGTGCTGGCGCGCGCCATGCTGATCTTTTTGATCGGCGCCAGCACCTTGGCGGTGCCGTGCAGCACATGCTCGCCTTTCTGGTTCACTACCTGGCAATCGAGTTCGACTTTCTTGGTCGCATCATCCTTGCTCACCACCGTGGCCGTGACGGTGAGCGTGTCACCGATCCGCACCGGCTTGGTGAAGTGCAATACCTGCTCCAGATAGATCGTGCCGGGTCCCGGAAACTGGGTGCCGAGCAAGGTTGAAATGAGCGCGCCACCCCACATCCCGTGCGCAATCAAGCCGTGGAACAAGGTGTCGTTGGCATACGCGGCATCCATGTGGGCCGGGTTGACGTCGCCGGACACGGCGGCAAAAGCCTGGATATCGGCCAGTGTCAGCGTGCGCAGCAGGCGCGCACTTTGCCCCAGCTTGATGTCGTCATACTTGACGTTTTCAATCAGTTCGGTGTTCATCGTCGAATTCATGTGAAGGTCCATTCAATAACAAGGATGAATAAGCAAGCAAAGTGGCAAACCTCAGGCCACGGCGTGGCAACCCGCGTCGACATAAATGGTCTGCCCCGTCATGCCCGAGGCCGCATCGGAACAGAGAAAGACACACAGACGCGCGATTTCATCGAGCGTCACCAGGCGTCCCAGCGGCGCTTTGGCGATCGCGCCTTCCAGCATCAGATCGAAACCGGCAATGCCAGAGGCAGCACGGGTCATGATCGGGCCGGGCGAGACGGCATGCACGCGGATGCGCTGCGGCCCCAGTTCCAGCGCCACATAACGCACCAGCGACTCCAGCGCCGCCTTCACCGGCCCCATCAATCCATAATGCGGCATGGCGACATCGGCGCCCTGATAGGTCATCCCCAGCAACGATCCGCCTTGCGTCATGTGCGGCGCACACAAACGGGCCAGCGTCGCGAACGAATGGCACGATACTTCCATCGCACGGGAAAAGCCGGTGCGGCTGCTGTCGATCACCCGGCCATGCAAATCTTCCAGCGGAGCCCAGGCGATCGAGTGCACGACGAAATCGAGTCGGCCCAGTTTCGCCACCGCGTGCTCGACCAGCGCCTGCACTTCACCTTCTTGCTCGACATCGCAAGTGAGCAGATCGATGCCGGCCGCCGTGGTCAACGGTTCGACATAAGGCCTCGCTTTTTCATTGAGACAAGAAGCCACGATCTCGGCGCCCTGCTCGCGCGCGAGTCGGGCGCAGCCCCAGGCAATGCTGTGCTCGTTGGCCAGGCCCAGGATCAAGCCTTTTTTACCGGCCAGGCTAAAATAATCTGTCGTCATCGTGGATGCATTCAAGAAGAAGGGAGCAAACGGCCCGGTCAATGTTGGAAAAACCGGGGATGGGACGCGGGGCCCGGGCGCAGCAAAAAATCAGGCCCAGGCGACCCGACTGCTTCCATTGTAATATCAATCAGTTAACAAGAGGAACATTATTGCTGCAGTGCGGCATTTTTATTTGATGGGGGCGGCAACGTTCGCCGCGCGCCGCTGGCCGCGCACCGCTGGCCGCGCGCCGCTGGCCGCGCACCCGGTTCAAGGAGCGCGGCGCGCGGTGCGGCAAGGAGAAAGATCGAAGGGGTGTGGATTGGGCTATCCGTGCGTCATGCAGCCAAGCGCGCCGCACTCCGGCAGCCATCCATCAGGAACGACAGCCCGACCACGAGCACCAGTTCGCCTTCGGCCGAGCGCGCCGTGCCGGTGATGCCATCGACAGCGATCGCCGTCATCGGCTTGATCACTAGGTCGGCCGTGCCATCGACCGCCTCGACCGCCAGAATGTAAGGCTGCGGCGAGGCCACGACGATGCCGACGCGCTCGATGCCAGGGGTGTAACCGAGCGCTGCGGCCAGCGAGCGCACCGGCAATGGACGTCCCTGATCCTTGAGCACCGGTGCGCCGCCCACTTCCATGAATGTATCGGGCAATTCGACGACGCGCTGCACCACCGCCATTGGCAAGGCGAGCGCGGCGCCGGCAGTACTGACCAGCATCGTCGGCACGATCGACAGTTCGATCGGCAAGCGAATCGAAAACGACGTGCCCACGCCCATCGCGGAATCGATATGAACCGCGCCGCGATTCTTTTCGACCGCAGTCCTGACCACATCCATGCCGACGCCGCGCCCGGATACGCTGGAAGCGACATCCTTGGTCGAAAAACCCGGCAAGAACACCAACTGGAATGCTTCGGCCGCGCTCAGCACCGTCGACTCGCTGATCAAGCCTTTTTCCAGCGCCTTCTGGCGCAGACGGTCCGGGTCCATTCCCCTGCCGTCATCTTGCAGAACGATCATGACGCTGTTTGCTTCCTGCCACGCCTTCAGCGATATATAGCATTTGGCCGACTTGCCCGCGGCGCTGCGCTCCTCTGGCGTTTCGACGCCATGATCGAGTGCGTTGCGCAGCATGTGCACCAGCGGATCGTACAAGCTGTCGACGACGACGCGATCGACCTCGGTCTCGGCGCCCTCGATGATCAACTCGACATCCTTGCCCAGATCCTTGGCCAGTTCGCGCACCATGCGTGGAAATTTCTGGAACAAGCGTCCCACCGGCTGCATCCTTGTCGCCAGCGTGGCCCGCTGCAACTCGGTCGAATAGCGCGAGGCGCGCTCCAGCGTTTCGGCCAGGGTCGCCATCAGCGTCGCTGCCACGCCCTCGAACTTGAATTGCAACAAGCGCTCCAGCAAGACTGCCGCCTGATTGGCAGCTTGCACCGATTCGCCCGCCACTTCCAGCAAGGTATCGAGCTTGACGGCATCGACCCGGATACTGTCTTCCTTGACCGGGGCTGCAGCGGTGCGCATTTCGGAGCGCTGCTCGGCGCTACCGGCAACCGCCGCAGCTGGCATGGTTGGCGTGGCCGGCATGACTGCTGCTTGCATGGCAGGCATGGGCGCTGCCGGCGCAGCCTTGGGTACGGTGCGGCAACCGGGCGGCACGACCGCATCAAACAGCGCCTCCCAGTCCACCAGAGCTTGCGTCGCCGATACCGTGGCGGCTGCACGCTCGAGCGGCGGCAATGGCACTGCCACGACGGCAGCGATCGCAGCGATCGTGACAACAGTGGGCGCCATCGACTTGCCTTCGATCGCATTGTTCAGGATCGCTTCCAGCTCTGCCGGCATCGCAGGCAAGCTCGATGGCGCAGCACCGTTGGCCAATTCAGTCAATTGATCGGCGACAAAACCCGATGCCTGCAGCGCGGCCTCGATCGCGATCGGCGTCACTGGCGCTGCGCCGTTGCGCAGCGCATCGAACAGATTTTCCGTCAAATGACAAGCTGCCACCATCGCCGGCAAATTCATGAAACCGGCGCCACCTTTGATCGTATGAAACGATCGGAACACCGCATTAAGGGTTTCCCGATTGTTCGGGTCGCGTTCAAGGCATAGCAAATGCTCTTCAACGTTGACAGCAAGATCCATCGCTTCGACGACGAAATCCTTGAGCATATCGTCCATCAGAATCCCAAGTCGGCAAGAAGATCATCCACATTGTTCTGGTCCAGCGCAACCGATGGGCACGACGGCCCCTGCATCAGCGACACCGGCTTTTGTGCCAGCTTTTCACGCACCTCGACCGGCGCATAGTCGCGCAGCAAATTGGCCAATTCATGCTCCACCGTCTTGGTGATCACGACGACCTTCTTGATCAACTGGCCGGTAATATCCTGGAAATCCTGCGCCATCATGATCTCCAGCAAGCGCGCCTTTTCAGCCTCGCTCGCCTCGGCCACGATCTGCGCAAACTGCCTTGCATCGCCTGCGAGCAGCTTGAATTCATCGACGCTGAGCTCGCCGGCGAACAATGCTGCCCAGCGGCTATCCATGTCCTTGGCTTTTTTTAACAGCACGTCTTGCGCCGGCATGCCTTCGTCGACGGTGTTGAGCACCTTGTTGGCCGCCTGTTCGGTCAAGCTTGCTACATGACCCAGTCGATCCTGCGCATCGACGATTTGCGTCGACACTTCGCTCAGCCCTTTGTCGTAGCCCAGTTCACGCAGCGAGTCGTGCAACAGACGCACGATGCCGCCCAGACGATCGAACATCTTCTTTTCATTCCCGGTGTCATCGGCAACGGCCGGCGCCAAACCAGCGCTCGCCTCGGCACTCACCTCCACCACGCGGGCGGCAGCAACCTGATCGAACAAGGCCTCGAAGTCATCTTCTGCAGCAGCAGGCGCGGGTGCTGGTGCAGGCGCGGGTGCGGGCGCAGTGCGTTGAGCGGACACTTCATCAAACAGTGCATCGAAATCATCAGCGGCGTTGGTCATATTTACTGCATCTCCATCGTTGGTAAAAATTGCATGCAACAACAAACATGCACCGGCAATTTTCTCAGTCTCTCTCTTTGCCGACATTCCAGCATGCGGCAACCCAAACAATGAGCGGCCCGGGCCGGTACGCATGGCACGAAATTTATAAAGGTAAATTGCATTTTACAGCGACTGATACCAACATTGGAAAGACACTGCCGTTCAAATGGAAAATCAGCGCTGCTGCAGCACACAAAAAGCCCTGGCATCGAACTGAATTGCCATCTTGATAGTAATTTATTGTAAATGTTATAATTTATTGACAAAAATCAAGTGCGAAAAAACAAATAATGCCGCCAGCAAGGCCTACAATAAGACGGGCATCACGCCAACCACCGCACACATTGTCAGGAGCGAGCATGTACCAAAGAATTTTAATGACGACGGACGGCTCTGCCGTATCGAACATGACTGCATGCGCCGGAGTGACATTCGCAGAACAAATGGGAGCCGAAGTCCTGGCGCTGTTTGTTGCTCCGGAATACCAATATCCGGTGTATGTTGAAATCATCCCCCCCAATTATCCCAGCGAAGAAGAATACAAGGCGGCGATGCAAACAGCCGGCGCAGAACATTTGCAAGCGATCATCGATGCCTGCACCAAGCGCGGCGTCAAATGCAGCGGCATGACTGTTTTTTCCGACCGCACCGCGTTGAAAATCGTCGAAGTGGCGGTAGAAAACGCCTGTGATCTCATTTTCATGGGCTCGCATGGACGCAGCGGATGGGGCCAGTTGTTGCTCGGAAGCGTCACCAGCAAAGTGCTGTCCCATTCCAAACTTCCCGTCCTGGTGCATCGATTGATCGAAAAACCGACCGATTGAAGCTCGCGCGCGGCAACGCCCCATTCCGGAGCGACCGCTGCGCGCGAACTCGGTTCATTCCCTTTTGCTGCACTGTTGACGGTGCGGTTGGCCACCTTTTAATTTCACTGAATCCTTATGATCCGAATTGTCATTGCCGACGACCACACCATCATGCGCGAGGGCTTGAAACGCATACTCGATGGCGCACCCGACATCGACATTGTCGGCGAAGCCATCGATGGCTTCGAAGTGCTGGCCAAGGTGCGCGAAGGTGGCTTTGATCTGTTGCTGCTCGACTTGTCGATGCCCGGACGCAGCGGCGTCGACCTGATCCGGCAAATCAAGAGCGAAGCACCGAAGCTGGCGGTGCTGATATTGACCATGCACGAAGAAGAACAATATGCGGTGCGCGCCATACGCGCCGGCGCGCAAGGCTATCTGACCAAGGAAAGCGCAGGCACGCAGTTGATCGGCGCCATCCGCAAAGTGGCCTCCGGGCGCCCTTATATCAGCGCCGAAGTGGCCGAGCAATTGGTGCTGAACATCATGATGCCCAATGAAAGCTTGCGCCACAAACAATTGTCGGATCGCGAATTCGAAGTTTTCTCGTTGCTGGTCGGCGGAAAATCGATCACCGAAATCGCCAACGGCTTGCACTTGAGCGTCAAGACCGTGAGCACCCACAAGACGCGCATCATGCAAAAAATGGACATGAACTCGCTCTCTGAAATGGTGCAATACGCGGTCGCGCACCGCTTGCTCTCTCCATTTCGGACCTGAGATTCCCTGTCTCCTGGCTACACGATCAAGTTGCTCATTATTAATGTTTTCTCTAAGAAAATTCCTACAGTAAAGCGCGGATTCCTACCCTCACATTCAGCACTCGCCGATATCATTCATGCATGGTAGTTGGCATACTGAAACCAAGCGAATCAACTTGCAATCTGTTTAACCAAGCGCAGACCAAGCCAGTTCGCAATGTGAACCATGGGTAGCCTTAACTGTCGTTTGACGCCAGTGGCGGCAACACCTGAATCCGAGTTCCGGATTGTCCCCATTGAACCTTGAGAAACCTGTTACCAGGAGATGAGCATGCTACCTAATCAAACACCGGAAAATCGTCCTGCATCGTTATCTGTTTTGCAATCCACATCGATCGAAGCCGGACGCCAGCGCCAGGGACGTCTCTGGTCGAATTTGAAAGAAGTGTGTGATTTGCTGCATATTCCGACCGCCACGATCGTGGCAGACGAATTGCTGTTTCAGCATGTCCAGTTCAAGACCGGCCAACGGATCCACACCATCGGTCAGGCGTTTGACACCCTCTACATTGTCAATTCCGGATTTCTGAAAACAGTGCTGATCGACGAGTTCGGCAATGAACAAGTCTTGAGCTTTCCGATGAAGGGCGACATGCTCGGCGTCGATGGCATCCATACCAAGCACTACTCTTCAGAGGCAGTCGCGCTGTCCGACTGCGACTTGATCTTGCTGCCATTCAAAAAAGTGACGGCGCTGGGCCGCATCCACATCGAACTGGAAAACGTGATGTACGGCGTCATGAGCCGCGAACTGGTGCGCGAACAAGCGATGATCGGCATGCTGGGCGCGCTCAGCGCCGAAGCGCGGGTGGCCCGCTTTCTGGTCTCTCTGGCCGACCGTTTCGCCCAGATGGGTTATTCCAGCAAACTGTTCAACCTGCGCATGACACGCCACGAAATCGGCAGTTATCTGGGATTGACGCTGGAAACGGTGAGCCGGACCTTGTCTGCATTCAATGAAATCGGCTTGATCAGCGTCGACCAGCGCACCATCGGGATCAAGGATGCCGATGCGTTGAAATCGTTGCGCAGGTTGCCACCGTCGCGCTCGCGCGCCAAGCAACTCGCAGCCGCCAAAGCCAAGGCCGGGACCGACGCACCGCTGCTCGCCGCCATCTGAAATGAACTTCCCTTGGGCCCGGCCGGATTGATTCCGATACCGGGCTTCTTTTTTTCTTGCATCCGATGCGGCAACAAGCCCGCAGCAAAATTTAGCTCCAAGAAAGTCGATCGATCTGCGCCAAGCGCCGCCAGCGCTGCGCTGATATCGGCCAGCGCATCATCGACACCACCCTGCCCGCCCCGATCCGTCCGCACGTCCGGATCCAGAATACGCTCGCCAGCGCGCATGCCATAGCGCCACCGCAGGCATTGATCGCGCTGACCGAATTCCAGAGTCAGATGGCACCGCCCTGGATGCCAATAAAATATCAAAAAAGCATTTTTGACTGTGTTTGCTGGCAGGGCCATCGGATGGAAGCGGTAAAATGGCGTTCACTCGTCTTTTGCACAGTCCGCTGCTGGCTGCGGCGCTGACGAGGCCCATGTTCAATGCACCACCGAAAATGAAGAAATGACGATATCTCCGACCCCGCCATCCGCTGCCAAGAGCGTGGAAAAGCACACGCCGATGATGCAATAGGGTTTTTACCTATGAAATCGATGTCGAATTTTTTAAAGTTACGCCAAAAGTTACGCCAAATATATTTAAAAATTGGTTAACTAATAGTTGCCGTAGAAAAAGCATACGTATAATTGAGACACCACTTGTCCCAGGAAAACTATGCTGACCGATGTAAGAATTTGGCTCTATGACCTCGCAAAATGCGGATATTTTCCGTTTCGGGGTAACCGCTCCCCTACCTTCGGCGGAATTTCGCAAACTTTTGATGCACTAACGGCATGGACGAGTGGCAAGATGCTCGGAGAGACATCTACATTTACTCCAATGGACGGCGATGAAAGCGGAGGTGTTTACTTTCTTGATATCCACAAGGGACAGAACGGCGATTTTCTTGTAGGATTGTGGAATCGTTTACCGGGCAATAAAAATAATATTTCCTCAGTAGGTGTAGGGGACGTTGTTGGCTCTGCGTCTGCTGCGATCACGGAGATCGACCGAAACCGGATCCCGGGCTTCGCAACCTACTTTTGGGTGATGCCCAGCGAGCAGCGCGTCGCATGCGTACG
>CANFGA010000034.1 GCA_947446335.1 Oxalobacteraceae bacterium
AAGGGCCCAAACATAAGAATACTAGATTCGCTCTATCAGCCTTCATTGCTAAACTGATAATGCGCCTGCGCCTTCCGGCTACAAGTCGCTCAACTTCTTGCTGTTGAGCCTCGAACGTTCACGCGGTGTCTCGCGCAGCGCATCCCCCAGTTATGCCTGGCGGTTTGGGTGGCGCTAGCACCCTAATTTCTGGATCTCGCCCGGGGGCGGCATGACTTTCATACCCGTCGACACGCAATTGGCGTCGGCAAGACATGTGCCTCTCTAGGCATCGTCATTCTTATTTTCTGAGGGGCCGGCGCATTCACAGTTGATTGTCGCCGGGGCGAATCAAGCTTGGGTAGGGGCGGTTTGAGGGGAGGACGCGACCTGGTCGGACGCTTAAAACTTCAGTTCACTGGACGTTTAGTATTCCATAGTGGTCGTGCAGCCGTTGGTGGGACTGGCTTTGCTCGACACTCACTGTTTGTTAGTAGTTTTTTATGTTAGCCAAAAAAAAGAAGAAATCGTTCCGTCCTTAAAATCTAAGGGAGGAATAGCGACCTCTTCTATCTTCAACATATTTTTTGGTATTGACGCATATGCGCGCCTAAGAACCATTCCGCGAAAGCGGATCTGAAATCTGTGCTTTTCTAATAAGAAGAGCGCAGATTGAGAGGATTTGGTGTGAACCTGCCGAAAAATCGACAACTAATTATATCATTTTTTCTTGTTGTCAAAATTAAATTTTATAGTATACTTACGGGACAGTTTGGGGACAGTTTGGGGACAGTTCGGGGACAGTTCGGGGACAGTTCGGGGACAGTTCGGGGACAGTTCGGGGGCAGTTCGGGGACAGTTCGGGGGCAGTTCGGGGGCAGTTCGGGGGCAGTTCGGGGACAGTTTGGGGACAGTTTGGGGACAGTTTGGGGACAGTCATTGCACACCTTGATTGCTATTTTTTATAATAAACATTATTTATTATAAAATTTTCTAGTGTAATCAGATAAATTATAATTTTTATTAACTAATCTATCCTTGTAATCATGAAATTTAATATTGATCCTTTATCATTATCTGGAAAAATAAGTAAAACAAAACAACTCGAACATATATTGCCATCGATTGAAAAATGCTTGCTGGATGGATTCACCCATTTGTCGATAGTTGACTATTTAAATAGTGGGGGATTTGATTTAACTTATACATCATACCAAACTATGATTAAGCGAATCCGGAAGCGTGCAAAATTGAAGGTAAATGGAAACTTACCAGTCAAAAAAATATTCGGTAAAAAAGATGAGAATCCTCAACGTGCAGTTGAAGTTAAACCAGCTTTGAGGATAGGGGAACCGGAAAAATATGACTACAACAAAATTGTAGCAGAAGCAAGAGCTAACAGAGTATGGTAACTTTTTATTATATTAAAAAGTTGTTAAATAAAAAATTAAAATTAGCCATTTTTTGACTTGCCTTAGTGAGATCCAGGATTAAAATAGAGATCTATCCATATAAATTGAATGGAGAATTCAAATGATCGCAGATTCAAATCTGGAATGCTGTCATATTTCAGTAAATTTAGAAAAAAACATCAGTCATCAGATTGATCGAATGGAATTGAAAATTTCTGACCAGCTGAATGCCAGATCAAAAAAAATAGCGCGCCGACTGAACATTTTTCTGTTGCTGATGATCGCCACGATGGCGCTGATGGTTATATTAATTTAACAGAGTAGATGGGAGAGGAATGGCGCTGCCCTGGGTAATGCACATGGCAGCGCATTCTGGACAGACAATGTTATTGAGTTTGACGAAAGATACATTATGCGAAACCACGCTGTAAGGGCAAAGTAGTAATGTCCGGTTCTAGCAAAATAGAAATGTCGTTTTCTTGCTAGCAGGCACACGCTTAGTGCTTCACTCCACCAAGGACTGTCATTCTTGCGAAGAGCAACGTTTTATTTAGCTGAGCATAATTACCTAATACATATATGTCTTAAGTTATGATTTCAATCCTTCACGCGCTGCTGTTTGGACCAGTCGGCCAAGACTTTTGCCCGTTCTGACGAGTGATACCAGCGATCGCGCGCTAGGCTTTTTATGTGTTCAAGCTCCAGCAAGAGTGGCTCGATGCCAACGCCCAGCACTGCTTCCGGGCCTTCCAGTTCGTGCGCGGTGACAGAGGACTTATTCGCCGCCGTGCGGCCCCGGATGGCAAACAGCGCGGCGGTCTCGCGCGTATCAAGTCCTCGCCCGAGCAGCCGGCGTGCCGTGCCCTGCGCCACGGCGGGCGTAACATCCAGTCCGTTCGAACGAGCGGACACCAGGCCGGCAAAAAGGTGGCGCCGTTTGGCCCGCTTGACCGCTGCCGCCACGGCAGCGCCCAAGCGGGCGGCGGCACGTCGAGTCAAATCCTTGACCACGCTATCGTCGTTGGGAAATATCGGGGTGCCATCGTCTGCGCGACCGATCGCGTGCAAGTCGGCTGTCAGGCGGCGATAAGCACGGTCCAAGTCATCAGCAAACAGGATAAACGAGTCCATGCAAGATCCAGTCTTTACACATATATAAGCTAGAATTTTCGCACATTTTGATCTTAAGATGTATTTATTAGTGATGGTACATTCCAGTATAATACTTAAAACATATATGTTTTAGGTTATTTTGGTCGAATGCAGCTGCCCCGATCACCCAAAATTAATTCTGGTTAATGTCGATGGAAGGCTGGTTCATTTGCAGTTATCTCTGGTTTGAGGAGGGGCGTCAATCGCAAGTAACTCTGGTCGAAAAAGCCGCTGAACGCAGGTCATTAAAGTTAGTAAGGACTCTGCGGCGTCCAGTTCACTGTCAGCCCACAACACCAGCTCATTTTGATTTCTTCGACGCACATCTGACGAATAAAATTGCCCGTTTGACAGTACAAACCACGCCGTGGATACTGGGCTTGTTACACTTGGGTATCAGTGACACTGCTGGCGCCGATGGAGCACCCGAAATGCTGCCATAGCGATCCACCAGTACGCCATGCCCAACGACCACGAACACGCTGTATACAAACAAGAATCCATGGCCACCACGAATACGAACACCGCTACCACCACCAATCTTTCCTCCTTCATCTGGTCCGTCGCCGACCTGCTGCGCGGCGACTACAAGCCGTCCGAGTACGGCAAGGTCATCCTGCCGTTCACCGTGCTGCGCCGGCTCGACTGCGTGCTCGACTCGACCAAGACCGCAGTGCTGGCCGAAAAGCGCGCGCGCGAACAGGCCGGGCTCAATCCTGAACCTTTCCTGCTGCGCAAATCGGGCCAGTTCTTCTACAACACGTCGATCTTTGACTTGAAAACGCTGATGGGCGACCAGGACCATATCGGGGAAAACCTGCGCGCTTACCTGCAGGCGTTCTCGCCGGCGGTGCGCGACATCTACGAGAGTTTCGAGTTTCACGCGCAAATCGACAAGCTGGCCAAGTCCGGCCTGCTGTACCTGATCGCGGAAAAATTCACCACGATCGATCTGCATCCGAAGGCTGTCAGCAATGCCGACATGGGTGCCGTGTTCGAGGAACTGATCCGCAAGTTCGCCGAACTGTCGAACGAAACCGCCGGCGAGCATTTCACGCCGCGCGAAGTGATCCGGCTGATGGTAAACCTGCTGTTCATCGAGGACGATGCGGCTTTGAGCAAACCGGGCGTGGTGCGCTCGCTGTACGACCCGACGGCTGGCACCGGCGGCATGTTGTCGGTCGCCGGCGAGCACCTGGCTACGCTGAACCCGGATGCGCGCCTGGTCATGTACGGCCAGGAGCTGAACCCGGAGTCGTATGCGATCTGCAAGGCCGACATGCTGATCAAGGGCCAGGACATCGCCAACATCATCTTCGGCAACACGCTGTCGGCCGACGGCTTGTCAGGCAAGGTGTTCGACTATGCGTTATCTAATCCGCCTTTCGGCGTCGAGTGGAAGAAGATTGAAAAGGACATCCGCAAGGAAGCCGAGCAAAAGGGTTTCGACGGGCGCTTCGGCCCGGGTTTGCCGCGCATCAGCGACGGCTCGCTGTTGTTCCTGCTGCATCTGATCGCGAAGATGCGCCCCGCCGTCGACGGTGGCAGCCGCTTCGGCATCGTGCTCAACGGCTCGCCATTGTTTACCGGGGGCGCCGGTTCGGGCGAGAGCGAGATCCGCCGCTACGTGCTGGAAAACGACCTGGTCGAATCCATCATCGCGCTGCCGACCGACATGTTTTACAACACCGGGATCAGCACCTATGTGTGGATCGTCAGCAACCGCAAACCGGCGGCGCGCAAGGGCAAGCTGCAACTGATTGACGCTAGCAGCTTCTGGCAAAAGATGCGCAAGACGCTGGGATCGAAACGCAAGGAACTGAGCCCGGCGCACATCGACGAGATCACACGATTGTTCGGCGAATTCAACGAAGTCACACAAGACGGCGTGCCGATCAGCCGCATCTTCAACAATGCCGATTTCGGCTACAGCACGATCACCGTCGAGCGCCCGCTGCGTGAAAACGGCGATCCGGCAGGCCAGATCGTGCTGGGCGCCAAGGGCAAAGGAAAAGGAAAACCGATGCCGGATTCCTCGCTGCGCGATACCGAAAATGTGCCGCTCGGTGAAGACATCGCCGCCTATTTCGCGCGCGAAGTGCTGCCTCATGCGCCGGATGCGTGGATCGATGCAGAGAAAACCAAGATCGGCTATGAAATCCCGTTCAACCGGCACTTCTACGTCTTCAAGCCGCCGCGCCCGTTGACCGAGATCGACGCCGAACTGAAAGGCGTGACCGACCGGATATTGAAGATGATCGCGGGGCTGACGCAATGAAATTCGAGAGTCAGATCAACGCGGTAAAAAAATCATGAGCATCAAGCCAGCAGATAAAAAAATGACGCGATCCAAAACGACAAAGCCGGAAAAGCAAGCGCTTGCAGTAACGCCAGCAACGCCTGAATTGGTGGATGAAGCCAGCCTGATTGGCGACTTGCGCGAACTGATCCTGGCCGCCCGCCAGCGGGTCGCCACAGTGGCCAATGCCACGCACACCATGCTTTTCTGGAATGTGGGTCGCCGCTTGTTGAAAGAAAGTTTGCAAGGTGGCCGAGCAGCTTACGGCAAACAGATTCTCGCGACAGTGTCGCGAGAATTGACGCAGGAGTTTGGCCAGGGCTTCACCTACGCTGGCGTTACCAGAATGATTCAATTCTGCCAGGTATTTCCGCACGAAGAAATGGTATCCAAGCTGGCAACGCAACTGAGCTGGAGCCACTTCATGGAACTGCTCCCGATCAAGGACCCGCTGGCCCGTGACTTTTACGCCGAGATGTGCGCGATCGAGCGTTGGGATGTACGCACGTTCCGAAAAAAAATCGGCGGCATGCTGTTTCAGCGCACCGCGCTGTCCAGGAATACCGAAGCGGTCATTTCATCGGAAATAGCCAATCTGCGCGATGGCCGCATGACCCCTGATGCTGTTTTCTGCGATCCCTACTTGCTCGATTTTCTGGGCTTGACGGGCGCCTATAGCGAACGCGATCTGGAAGACGCCATCCTGCGTGAAATTGAAAGCGTGTTGCTGGAGCTAGGCAGTGGCTTTGCTTTCGTCGCCCGGCAAAAGCGCATGAGCGTAGGCAAGGATAATTTCCATCTGGATTTACTTTTTTACCATAGGCATTTGCGTCGACTTGTTGCTGTCGAATTGAAGCTGGAATCGTTTCAGCCTGCGCACGTCGGGCAGATGGAATTTTACCTACGCTGGCTGGACAAGCATGAACGAGCAGCAGGAGAGGAGTCCCCCATCGGCCTCATTTTGTGCGCATCCGCCGATGCCGAGCAAGTAGAACTGCTTCAGCTCGATAGCAAGTCTATCCGCGTCAGCGAATACCTTACCGAACTGCCGCCGCTGAAGATGCTTCAGACCCGGCTCCATCAAGCTATCGAACACGCTCGCGAACAGAATGCACGGCTGCGCACCCACAGCGCCACCGAGGGTGATGCCTTGTCCCACACCGAAGGCACTTCCATGAGCGCGCGCAAACCCAGGAAAATCAAGGCATCCGAAGAGGGCGACGCATGAGTTTTCCTCGTTACGCGAACTACAAGGACAGCGGCGTCGAATGGCTAGGGGAGGTGCCGAAGCATTGGAAAACGGCAAAGATAAAACACCTGATCTCGACTTTCGAGCAGGGTTGGAGTCCGCAATGCGAAGGATTTCCCGTCGAGTCCGAGCATCAATGGGGCGTACTGAAAGTGGGCTGCGTGAATGGCGGCACGTTCAAGCCTGAGGAAAATAAGACTTTGCCGTCGGAACTGGAACCCATTCCGACTCTTGCAATATTGAAGGATGATCTGCTGATTTCCCGCGCCAACACGCGTGAACTTGTCGGTAGCGCGGCAATCGCCAAGCGTGACTATCCAAATCTTTTATTGTGCGACAAACTCTACCGGCTGCGTTTTTTACAAGACACTTGTTCACCCGTATTCATCGCGCTGCACCTCGGAACAAACGGTGCTCGGGGGCAGATCGAACTTGCAGCAACAGGAGCCAGCAGTTCGATGGTCAATATTGCTCAGTCGACGATATTGGAACTGAATATTGTCGTGCCTGATCTACTGGAACAAAAATCCATCGTTGCGTTTCTTGACGCTGAAATCGCAAAGATCGATGCTCTGGTAGCCGAGCAGCGCCGCCTGATGGAGTTGCTGAAGGAAAAGCGCCAGGCCGTCATCTCGCACGCGGTCACGAAAGGGCTGGACCCCGACGCACCGATGAAGCCATCCGGTATCGAGTGGCTGGCCGATGTACCGGCACATTGGGATTTGACACCACTTAAATACGTCGTAAACCTTCGCAGTGGCGGTACCCCGAGCAAGGCAAATCTCACTTACTGGGATGGTGACGTTCCCTGGGCTTCATCGAAGGATTTGAAATCAGAGGTGCTTTCTGATACGCAGGACCACATTACGCAGAGCGCAATCGATGAGGGTGCTGCCGTTCTCGTTCCCGCTGGGAGCTTGCTTATTGTCGTGCGAGGAATGATTTTAATTCACACATTTCCCGTCGTAAAAGCACTGGTGCCGATGGCAATCAACCAGGATCTGAAGGCACTCACGCCAAGCCATCTACTGGATGTTGACTTCCTTGCATGGTTGCTACGCGGTGCATCAAAAGAAACACTTGGGCGCATCGACGAAGCTGCTCATGGGACAAAGGTCCTGAGATTGGATACCTGGACATCCATCGTCCTTCCTATTCCGCCCATTGCAGAGCAGATCAAAATTGTTGACGAAATCGTCAACAGACTCAATCAGATCGACACACTTGCCACCGAAATTCAGCGCGCAATCGATCTGCTGCAAGAGCGCCGCACCGCGCTGATCTCCGCCGCCGTCACTGGCCAGATCGATGTCCGGAAATTTGCCGTGAATGAGTCTGCTCCATGCCATTGAAGAGTGCAAGGGCCTGCTGCGCTATGGCGGTTGAAGGCTCGAGTCGTCTAGATTCGGGAAATATTTAGACTACCTAGACCACTTTTAGACCACTTCAAATAAAAAAACAAAGGGATTGCCAGTGAGTCTGCACAAGGAAATCAGCTTCGAGCAGGAAATTTGCGCGCATCTGGCGAAGAATGGTTGGCTGCATGCCGATGGCGATGCGGCCGATTACGACAAGGCGCGGGCGCTGTTTACCAGCGACGTGCTGGCGTGGGTGCAGCAAACCCAGCCAGTAGCCTGGGAAACGCTGGTCAAGAACCACGGCTTGCAAGCGGGACCGACGCTGCTGTCCCGGCTGCGCGACCAGTTGGATCAACGTGGCACGCTCGACGTGCTGCGCCACGGTATCGAGTTGCTGGGGCTGAAAGCGTCGCTGTTGCTGGCCCAGTTCAAGCCGTCGCTTGCGATCAACCCGGATATTCTGGCCCGCCATGCGGCGAATCGGCTGCGCGTGGTGCGCCAGGTACGCTATTCGTTGGCCAACCAGAACAGCATCGACCTGGTGCTGTTCCTGAATGGTTTGCCGGTCGCCACCGTCGAACTGAAGACCGATTTCACGCAAAGCGTGCAGGATGCGATCGACCAGTACCGCTTCGACCGTGTGCCGAAACCGAAGGGACAGGCCAGCGAGCCGTTGCTGTCGTTTCCATCCGGCGCTCTGGTGCATTTCGCAGTCAGCAACAGCGAAGTGCACATGGTGACGCAACTGGCCGGCGCGGCCACGGTGTTCCTGCCGTTCAACCTGGGCGACGATGGCGCGGCCGGCAATCCGGTCAATCCAGAGGGTGGCCATCGCACCGCGTATTTGTGGGAACAGGTATGGGCGCGCGAAAGCTGGCTTGAAATCCTGGGCCGCTATCTGATCGCGCAGCGCAACGACAAGAAGCAGATCGCGCGCATCATCTTTCCGCGCTTTCATCAACTGGATGTGACGCGCAAACTGCAGGCTGCAGTGCTCGCCGATGGGCCGGGCGGCAAATATCTGATCCAGCATTCGGCCGGTTCGGGCAAGACCAATTCGATCGCGTGGACAGCGCATTTTCTGGCCGAATTGCACGATGCCAAGCACAAGAAGCTGTTCGACACGGTGCTGGTGGTGTCGGACCGGAACGTGATCGACTCGCAATTGCAGGAAGCGCTGTTCGACTTCCAGCGCACCAGCGGCGTTGTGGCGACGATCAAGAATACCGATGGCAGCAAGAGCGCGGCGCTGGCCGAGGCGCTGGCCGGCGACAAGAAGATCGTCGTGTGCACGATACAAACGTTCCCGTTCGCGTTGGAGGCCGTGCGCAAGCTGGCCGCGACCGAAGGCAAGCGCTTCGCAGTGATCGCCGACGAGGCGCACAGCTCGCAAACCGGCGACGCGGCGGCCAAGCTGAAGGCGGTGCTCAGCCTGGAGGAATTGCAGGACTTGAACGACGGCGGCGAAGTTGGCATCGAGGATGTGCTGGCGGCGCAGATGGCGGCGCGCGCCGACGAGGCCGGCATCACTTTTGTGGCTTTTACCGCGACGCCCAAGAACAAGACGATGGAACTGTTTGGCACGCGGCCCGACCCGTCGCGCAAACCGGCGCCGGACAATGTGCCGGTGCCGTTCCACGTCTATTCGATGCGCCAGGCGATCGAGGAAAAGTTCATCCTCGACGTGCTGCGCAATTACACGCCGTACAGCCTGGCATTCAAGCTGGCGCACGACGGCAAAGAAATGGACGACAAGGAAGTTGATCGCAGCGCGGCGATGAAGGGCATCATGGGCTGGGTGCGCCTGCACCCGTACAACATCGCGCAGAAGGTGCAAGTCGTCGTCGAACACTTCCGCGAATTCGTCGCGCCGCTGCTGGCCGGCAAGGCCAAGGCGATGGTCGTCGTCGGCAGCCGACTGGAAGCGGTGCGCTGGCAACTGGCGATCAAGCTGTACATCAAGGAGCACGGCTACGCGATCGGTGCGCTGGTGGCGTTTTCCGGCGAAGTCAACGACCTCGTTTCAGGCCCGGACGGCTTCAGCGAGAACGGCGCGGCGCTGAACCCGAACCTGAAGGGGCGCGACATCCGCGAAGCGTTCAAGGGCGACGAATATCAAATCTTGCTGGTGGCGAACAAGTTCCAGACCGGCTTCGACCAGCCGCTGCTGTGCGGCATGTACGTCGACAAGCGCCTGGCCGGCATTCAGGCAGTGCAAACGCTGTCGCGCCTGAACCGCGCCCATTCGGGCAAGGACACCACCTACGTGCTCGATTTCGTCAACGATCCCGCCGACGTGCTGGCCGCCTTCAAGACGTATCACACGACGGCCGAATTGTCGGCCACGACCGACCCGCACCTGGTATTCGATCTGCGCGCAAAATTGGACGCGGCCGGTCATTACGACGACTTCGAGGTGGAGCGCGTGGTGGCGGTGGAACTGAATCCGGATGCGAAACAGAGCGAGCTGATTCATGCGTTGGAGCCGGTGCAGGATCGGGTGATGACGCGCTACAAAAGCGCGCAGGCGGCTTTGAAAGCCGCACAGGAAATGAATGATGACAAGGCCGCCAAGTCGGCACTGGACGAATTGCACGCGCTGATCCTGTTCCGCGATGACATGGGCGCTTACCTGCGGCTGTACACCTTTTTGTCCCAGATCTTCGACTATGGCAATACCGCGATCGAGAAGCGCGCGATCTTCTATAAGCGCTTGCTGCCGCTGCTGGAATTTGGCCGCGAGCGTGAAGGCATCGACCTGTCCAAGGTCGTGCTGACGCACCACCACCTGAAAGACCAGGGACCGCGCACGCTGCCGCTGGCCGGCGGCGACACGCCGCAACTGGCGCCGATCACCGAAGCGGGCAGCGGCAGCGTGCAGGAAAAGGAAAAAGCCTGGCTCAACGCGATCATCGACAAAGTGAACGGCCTGTTCGACGGCGAACTGACCGACCAGGACAAACTGGTCTACGTGAACAACGTCATCAAGGGCAAGTTGCTCGAATCGGCCACGCTGCGCCAGCAGGCCAGTAACAACACGAAGGAGCAGTTCGCCAATTCGCCCGACCTGAAAACCGAGCTGATGAACGCGATCATGAGCGCACTGGATGCGCACACTCTGATGAGCACGCAGGCGCTCAATTCATCGATCGTTCAGGGCGGGTTGAAGGATATCTTGCTCAATCATGCGCATTTGTATGAGGCGCTGCGGGAGGGCGGGGCGACCAAGGGGGGAGCTCCAAAGTTCGATGAGGAATACTGACTTACTACTTTTTCGAATTTTGTGAGCGCTCTGGGTCCGCCCGCATCTATTATGCTGCGAAAGAATATCAATGTCATCTCAATCTCGCCGCCGACTGCTTAGCGAGTACCTGGAAAGTAGGATCGCGTGGTTTGAGGAGAGGTGCAACGTTATCCAGAGTTCAATTTAAAGCCCGAATCTGAAAAGCTTTACTTGGGCCGTGGAGAAGAACCCATCCGCCATGTCGAACGTCAGGGGTAGACAAGAAATCATAATTATGAGAACAATAATGATAATTATTAGCATCCTTATCACTTCCTATATCATGGATGCCAAAGCTTGCTGTCCCCAGCCTTTTTATTTTAGAGTTTTTTAAATATTACTTATATGAAATTCATGATGGAAGTAACGGATTTTATGTTGGACCACAGATACGGACGACCGTGAACGAACCGACGATTCATATTGAAGAAGTACTGAGACGTGCACAGCAAGGCATGACGAAACCATTTATTTGCAGAGGTGATGACGGCGCGATTTATTTTGTCAAGGGAAAGGGGGCCGGTCGGCGAAGCCAAATTTGCGAGTGGGTCTCAGCACAGTTGGCAACTGAATTTGGACTTCCAATTGCAGAATATGCGTTGGCTGAAGTCCCGTTGGAGCTCATTGAGATGGACATGTTTCCCGACATACGCGAACTTGGCAGTGGCATTGTATTTGCATCTCGGGAGCTTGCTCATCCACAGGAGTTGACGGCAACTACACGTGACCTGGTGTCGCAAGAACTGGCCAGGGACGTTCTTGTTTTCGACTGGTGGCTACGTAATGAGGATCGTCATCTGACTAAACTTGGCGGAAATCCAAATTTGCTTTGGGACATGCAAGGCTCAGAACTGGTCGTCATTGACCATAACCAAGCCTTTGATCGCGACTTCAATTCCGTTAATTTTTTGCAATCCCATGTCTTTTCTGACCAGTGGAATGCAATTTTTAGTGATCATCTGGAGCGAGAGCGCTACGCAACGAAATTAAGAGGGGTTTTGCCAAAGCTGGCGAGCATCCGTGCTAACATACCGGACTCATGGTGGTATGTTGACGATGGGGTCCCTGCAAATTTGACCTGGGACGAAGTCGAGACTTGCCTCGAGCGCTGCCGCCGGGAAGATTTTTGGAACACACCATGAAAAAATTCGCTTGCCAGTACGCTCTACTGAGATTTAGGCCGTTTGTTGAAACAGGGGAGTTTGCTAACGTTGGCATTGCTCTTTTGGCACCAGACTCGCGCTATTTTGGCTTCCGAATTCTGAAGCGGTACGGTCGTATCACCCAATTCTTCCATCAACTCGACCGTCAAGTCTATCTTGACGGCCGCCAACTCTTTAAAGAAGAGATCGAGCGCTTTGATCAAGAGCTTCGTCGCCAGGCATTGGATGGACGTAAAGCACAACCTAACGTTGAACTTGCTAGAAATCTTTTCGCCGAGTTGGTTCGTCCGCGAGAGGCAATGTTGCAATTTTCGGAACAGCGAGTTGTGCTGGCAGAGGATCCGAAAGCCAAGCTTCTGCAGTTGTTCGATCACTACGTTGAGCGAAATTTCGTAACAAAAGAATATCAAGAACGGTTGTTAGAAAACAACGTTCGTAAAATTTTGTTTCGCGCACAAGTCGGAGCAAAGTACCAACGAGAAAAAATTGGCACAGAAGATTTTGCCGTAAATTTTCCTTTCGTAAATATTGTTGATGGTGAGGCGGTCCGAGTAATCAAGCCGCTTTATCTTGCTCAAAATGACACGACAAAGATATTGACGCATGGTGGTCAATGGGTCGATAAGATCAGGCGCCTACGTAAACGAGATGCTTTGCCAGCACAAGTGCTGTTTCCGGTTACCGGACCTGCAGCGAATACCAAGTCCTTCCAGGCCTTTCAGGAAATCAGGTCGGATCTGTTGGCAGAAAACGTGACAGTTGTGTCGGCAGATGACGAAAAACAGATTCTTCAGTTTGCCACCGAGCAGAGATATCAACAATAAATCAGATCGATTTAAATCCAGCAGTGTTCTGCTAGGGTCGTGCTTGTATCGAACTGCCACGACTCGCTTAATTATATTGAATATTTTTGGAAAAAATTAAATCGCTTCGATCGGGTTGTACTTCTTTATCTGATTGTCAAGCCAACTGGCTGCTGTCGCTGTACAGCAGCCAGTCGCCGCGCATTATTTTTTCGGGTTAGCACTGACCAGAAGTGCTCAATCCGTTCACATCAAACGATCGTTTTCTCTGCACAGAAATAAGCCATTGTTTTGAACGCTATGTGTTCAAATAAATGCATTATCTGAACACGAATGCCAACAGGACACTTCATGACCATTTACGCCTATCTGCGCGTTTCAACCGACATGCAGGACGTCAACAGCC
>CANFGA010000035.1 GCA_947446335.1 Oxalobacteraceae bacterium
ATTCTCCGCGATCGCTTCCACGCAGGCTGCGCCGCCGATGTCGGCCACCGCCGCGCCGATCTTGATCAACGCGATCTCTTCGGCCGACTTGATCATCCGCATCCGCATCGTCGCCGGGGCGACGTCGATCCAATCGACATCCGGGCGCGCGTGCTGGAATTTGCGCAAGCCATCCAGATTCAGGTGGTCTTGCTCGAAACCGACCCTGCGCGCATCGGCGGGCAAGCCATCCTTGATCGCCAGAATATAGTTGTCGCGTTTCCAGTCGGTGTAAATAAGGTTGTCGCCGAGGCTACGGCGATAGCCCTGGCCACCATCGATATTGGTCGTGATCAGCACCGACGTATCGTGCGTGACGATCAACGCATAACTGCGCCCGAAGCTGCAATACAGGAAATCGCCGTAGTAATTGATATTGTGAATCGACGTCAGCACGATCGCTTCGATCGATTGCTCTGCCATGTGGCTACGCAGCATCGACAAGCGTCGATTCATTTCGCCTGCGGAAAATGTGGGGCGGACCTTGGGTCCATTTTTCAAAGTGATAAGGCTAGGCATGTCCATGATGTTTCCCGAAGAGATTGATGAGCAAACACAGCATCTCTCAAGGACGTTCAAGCAGACAAGCAGCTATTTTTAATTATCCGGCATTAGGCAATCTAATGCATCTGAGTCAGATCGGGATTTCCAGCAACGTCTGCTGGCTGTTGATATGGGTGACGGCTTCTTCGCTCAGCCATGCAATGAAAGCGGCCACGCGCGGTCGTTCGCAATATTCCTGCGGGCAGACCAGATACACGGAACCTTCTTCCATCGCATCCGGGAATGGCTTGAGCAATCGCCCGTCGGCCACATCCTGCGCACAGAGCGAATGCCGTGCCAGCGAAACACCGTGTCCGGCGCAGGCTGCTTGTATGACCAGGTCGGCGCGCGAAAAGGCAGAACCGCCTGAGGTCACGATATCGTAGCGCCCTATCTTGGTGAAGAACGCATCCCAATTGGTGCTGTAATTGGCGTTTGGCATGGAATCGTGCAGCAGCTGCGTGCGCACCAGATCGGTGTATTCCTGCAAATTGACCGTTTTTTGAAGTTCTGTACTGATCACCGGGTAACTCACGTCGTCGAACAGATGCCGCTGCATCAATCTCGCATTGTCGGTCCATTCGCAACTGACAGCGACATCGACCTCGTCGCCCTTGTAGTTCGGTTGCATCAGATCGGCATCGATCAACAAGCGTACGTGCGGATAAATCGCGCTGAAGCGCGGAAGCCGCGGCAACAGCCACTTGGTAGCAAAGGATGGCATGACCCGTATCTTCAAGGTGCCCTCGATGCGCTCATCTTGCATCGTCGACATCGTATCCCTGAGCAAGTTAAAAGCCCCCGATACCCCGGCAAACAGGCACTGTCCTTTGTCGGTGAGGCGCAAGCCGCGCGACATACGAATGAACAAGGGATAACCGAGGTGCGCTTCGAGTGCCAGGATTTTCTGGCTGACAGCGCTTTGCGTCAGGCACAGCTCTTGCGAAGCATGGGTGAAGCTGGCGTAACGCGCCGCCACTTCAAAATAGCGCAACGCTTCAAGCGAAGGAAGTCGGTGTGGAGCGGACATGGGTGGCGCAATCAAAGGGCAATGAATCCATCTTCAAGCAATATGCATGCCGTCATAAATTTCCCTAATGGCTGCCGATTAAAAAATGTCGATTGTTGAATCTGCAGCCCGCTGGCAATCTAGATCACAAGATGTATTGCCGTTAGTCCGGCCTTGCATTCCCACACGCCCCCTCTTTTTTAGGATATTCCATGAAAATCCCTCTGCTGTCGAAATGCCTGCTGATCGGTGCACTGATGCCGTTCACGATTCACGCTGCACACGCCGACATGCTGGCCAAGATCAAGCAAAAAGGTGAAATCGTGATCGCCACCGAAGCCCGTTATGCGCCATTTGAAATGCTGCAGGATGGAAAAATTATCGGCTACAGCAAGGACATCCTCGATGAAGTCATGAAAGGCTTGCCGGGTGTGACGCTCAAGCAGCTCGATGTCCCGTTCCAAGGCATCTTGCCCGGCTTGACAGCAGGCCGCTTCGATTTTGTTGCCACCTCGCTGACCATTACCGAAGCACGCGCTCGCAATTACGCGTTCACGCTGCCGATCTCGACTGCCAGCGTTACGGTCCTCAAGCGCAAGGGCGACCCGCGCATCAAGAGCGCCGAGGACATGGCTGGCATGGTCGTGGGCAGTCAATCCGGGGCGCCGCAAGTGACGGTATTGCGCGAATTTGAAAAGAGCGTGCTCATTCCCAAGGGCAAGAGTGTCAAGGAAATCAAGGAATTCATGGATTACAACGAGGCTTATGCGGCGCTGGCGGCGCGCCGGGTCGATGCGGTCGTTCAAGCCCTGCCCAACCTTGCGCCATTGATCAAGGAGCGTCCGGATGTCTTTGAAATCGTCCAGCCAGCCTTTGGTCCTGCGACCTATTACGCATGGGCTGGACGCAAGGATGCCGACAGTGCATCGCTGGTGGCATTCTTCAGCGACAGCATCGCCAAACTCAATCGCAGCGGCAAGTTGGCCGAACTCCAGAAGAAGTGGATGGGCTTCACGATGACCCTGCCCACCGATAAAGTCCCCGCTCCTGCCAATTGATCTGTCCATTGAGCGGCCAGCGTTTGATCCGAGCGAGCAGCAGGTAATTGATGAAGGAAAACCATGCTTGATTTTTCCGTGGTGCTGCAGCATTTTCCACAATTGCTGGCAGGAATGGCCGTCACGTTCGGCGTCTCGATGGCGGCGATCGGCCTGGGCTTTTTTCTGGGTTGGGCGATCTGTCTGGGCAGTGTCAGCCCCCGGCCCGTCTTGCCCGCGATCTGCCGGGGCTATGTCAGTTTTTTTCGCGGCACACCATTGCTGGTACAACTGACGCTGGTCTTTTATGCGTTGCCGGGGATCGGCATCAGCCTGCCACCTTTGGCGGCGGCAGTGGCGGCGTTGACGATGAATACGGCGGCCTTCCAGGCTGAAATCTTGCGCTCGGGCTTTCAGATGCTACCGAAAGGGCAAGTCGAAGCGGCGCGCGATCTTGGCTTCACGCGCTGGCAAACTTTGCGCCATGTGCAGATGCCGCAGGTGTTTCGCACCATGCTGCCGGCGTTGACCAACGAGACCATCGACATCATCAAGAACTCTGCGCTGGTGTCCACCGTCGCGGTTACCGAACTGATGCGCACGGCGCAAATTTACGCTTCCACCACCTACCGCCCGATTGAATTTTTCGTCGTCGCAGGTGCGTTGTATCTGGTGTTGACCATGGGTATCGCACGCTGCGGCGCCATGCTCGAACGTCGCTGGCATGCTCGCTGAGCAAGGGGAATGGATCTTGTTTGATTTTTCATTAATTGACAATAATATTGATGCCTTGCTGGCCGGCTTGTGGCTCACCGCGCGCCTGTGTGCAGCAGGCATCGTGCTGGGCATGATCGGTGGTGCGCTGCTGCTGGGCTTGAGCAGAATAGCCGGCCCGAGGCTGGGCTTTCTGTACCGCGGGTACATCACCTTGTTTCGCGGCACGCCCTTGCTGGTTCAGCTCTACCTGATGTACTACGCCGGTCCGCTGTATGGACTGGACCTGTCGGCCGAGCAAGTTGGTGTTGCTGGTCTGGCCATGTATGGCGCTGCTTATTTTGCAGAAATTTTTCGCGCCGCCATCGAAGCAGTGTCGAAAGGCCAGGTCGAAGCGGCAACCGATCTGGGCATGACGCCGGGCCAGACGCTGCGTATCGTCGTCCTGCCCCAGATGCTGGCGCGCTGCATGCCGCCTCTGGTAGGTCAGACCGTGATCCTGATCAAGGAGTCGTCGGTGCTGTCGATCATCACGGTACCTGAATTGACAACCGTGGCAATGCGCATCGCCAATGAAAATTTTGCAATCCTCGAACCCTATGCGGTGCTTGCGATCACTTATTGGTTGCTGACCTTGGCCGTCGCCCGGTTTGGAAAAAGAATCGAGCTGCACTTCACCCGCCATCTGCTGCCGATGACATCAAGGAATTTCCATGGCAAATAATTATGCAATCGAGCTCAAGAATGTCCATAAAAGCTATGGCGATCACGAGGTCATCAAGGGCATCAGCCTGGGCATAGCAAAAAATGAAGTCGTCACCATCATCGGCGGTTCCGGCTCCGGAAAATCGACGCTGTTGCGTTGCATGAATTTTCTGGAGGAATACAACGATGGCGAGATCCTGGTCTATAACCGCCTGCTTGGCTATGGCACCAATTCTGCCGGCACCTTTTACCGATTGCCGGAACATGTGATTCGCCACACGCTGCACGATGTCTGCATGGTATTTCAGCAATTTAACCTGTGGCCGCACATGAGCGTATTGGACAATGTGGCCACGCCATTGCAACTGGTGAAAAAGGTAGCGCGCGATGAAGCGCGCAAGTGCGCGATGCTGGAACTGGAGCGGGTTGGCTTGCAGGACAAGGCCAGCGCCTATCCGGGCCAACTGTCGGGTGGTCAACAGCAGCGCGTTGCCATTGCGCGCGCGCTGACGATGAAGCCGCGCATCATGCTGTTCGACGAACCCACTTCGGCGCTGGACCCGGAACTCGTTGGCGAGGTACTCAATGTCATCCGCACGCTCTCCGAAGAGGGCATGACGATGGTCATCGTCACCCATGAGATGGGTTTCGCCTCCAAGGTATCGGACAAGGTCGTCTTCCTGGCCGATGGATTGATCGAAGAGCAGGGACCACCGGAGCAACTGTTCAATGCGCCAGCGAGCCCGCGCCTGCAGCAATTTCTATCGACGTGGAAAGAGCGACAAAAAGAGTGAATGCCGGTCAATCAGCTGGAAATATTGTAGCGAAAAATGCCGATGAAATATCGGCCAGAAATCAAGTATTTTCTGCGGCATGCCGGCAATGCTTTATTTATTAAAAATTCGAATCAGAATGAATGCAAGTAACTATAATTAATTATTTTTAATGCATTATTGCGATTATCGACAATAGTGCATTCATTGCCCATCTTGAAAAAATTAATGCACTGACAACGTGCAAAACATGATCGGCATTGGACGCCATTGTTGTGCAAGGCAGTGCCTGGAATTGCATTGTTTTTCAATTATCCCATCGATTCATCGGTTTATCTCCCATTCACAGACCCGGCGCTGCTCGCGGCATTGAATATTTCTTTCCGGCATGAATATTGCATTATCAATTCATGGAGCGTCAATGAAAACATCAAACGCACGTTCGTTGCGTCCGGAGCCTGCACAGGGTGTTTTGTCACTGTTATTTTTCCCATGGATGAATATGTCAAATAAACTGAATGAGTTGATCAACACGTCATCCGGTGAATCACGCCGCGATTTTCTGGTCAAGGCGATGATGGTAGGCGGTAGTGGATTTTTGTTGACCAGCATGAAAGCCTGGGGCATGGACATCGCCTCGAGTCAAAAAGTGCCGCCCCAGTTGCAAGGCAGCGGCCGCGGCAAGACCGTCGTCATTCTGGGCGCCGGCCTGGCCGGCATGACAGCCGCCTACGAACTGGGCAAGCTCGGCTACACCTGCAAGTTGATCGAGGCGCGCGCCTTTGCCGGCGGGCGCTGTCAAACCGCACGCAAGGGGTCGACGCTGGAAGAACTCGGCGGCGTCAAGCAGACCTGCGAGTTCGACCGCGGCCAGTACATCAACATCGGTCCGTGGCGCATCCCGTTCAATCATCACTCGACGTTGTACTACACCAGCGAATTCGGCATCCCGCTCGAAATGTTCAACAACGACAATGACGCCGCCTACGTCTACAGCGAAAATGCCAAGGGCGCGCTGGCCAAGCGCCGCTTGCGCATGTTTGAAGTCAAGGCGGACATGCGCGGCTATGTCGATGAATTGCTGGCCAAGACGCTGCAAAGCGGCCAGATGGACCAGCAAGTGACGGCAGATGACAAGCGTTTGCTGATCGATTACCTTGCCAACGAAGGCTATCTGTCGAAAAAGGATTTGAGTTATCGCGGCACAGGAGGGCGCGGTTTCAAGGTCAATCCCGGAGCCGGCATTTCGCCCGGTCCCGGCATTGCGTCGGATCCGCTGGCATTCTCGGATCTGTTGCAATCAAAACTGGGCCACATGTATCACTCGGTGCATGAATTTACCCAGCAGGCAACGATGCTGCAGCCGATAGGGGGGATGGACCAGATCGCCGTCGCCTTTGAAAAACGAGTCGGCAAGATGATCCGCTACAACGCCGAGGTGACCAGTTTGCGCAATTTGCCCGATAGTGTCGAAGTGCATGTCAAGGATGTCGTCAGCGGCGCCGCCAGCGTCATCAAAGGCGACTTTTGTCTGTGCACGATTCCGCTGTCGGTGCTGGGCCAGATCGAGAACAATTTTTCCGACAAATTCAAGCTTGCGCTGCAGGGCAGCGCCTACGCAGCGGTATGCAAAATCGGCCTGCAGATGAATCGGCGTTTTTGGGAAACCGATGATGGCATTTACGGTGGCCATGTATTTACCGACATCAAGGGCATCAACCTGATTTCCTTGCCGTCCGGCGATTGGCAGGGCAAGAAAGGGACGCTGCTGGGCTTTTACAGTCATGCCGCTGACGCAGCGCAGATCAGCGCGCTAAGCAACGCCGAGCGCACCGATTATGCACTGGCGGCCGGGGAAAAGATTTTCCCTGGTCAGTACCGCAAGTCGTTCGACTCGGCATTTTCAATCGCCTGGCACCGGGTCCGATATAGCATGGGCGGGTGGGCCAACTGGAGTGCAGAAGCGCGCGCCACCGCCTACCCGGTGCTGGTCGAGGGCGAGGGGCGCACGCTGCTCGCAGGCGAGCACATGAGTTATCTGGGCGGCTGGCAAGCCGGTGCCATTGAATCTGCATGGCAACAGATCGCCCGCATCCACCAGCGCTTGAGCGCATGAGGCGGCGCAAGACATCACGGCTGTTGGTCGCGCTGGTCGCGCTTGGTCTGGCCACCGCGGCTGGTGCGCAGGCACTCGATGGGGCGACCCTGTATGCCAAGAATTGCGCAGCCTGCCATCAGGTCGGTGGCACCGGCATTTCGGGCGCATTTCCTGCGCTGCAGGGCAATCTCCTGGTCCAGTCCGCGCCGGACATCCTCATTGCCACGGTGCTGAAGGGGCGCGGTGGGATGCCGACCTTTGCTGCTGCCATCGACGATCCCACGCTGGCGCTGGTGCTGAGCTACATTCGGCAAGCGTGGGGCAATCAGGCCGGCGCGATCGACGCCTTGCAAGTAGGCACCGTGCGCAGCGTCTCGAACGCCGGCGAGGCGGTGCAGCCCGATCAGCCCAGCAACGTGCACTGAACTCGATCGAATGCAAAAAAAAGCCGCTTGCGGCTTTTTTTTATTACGACTGGCAAGCCGGGAAGGCTTGCCAGTCAAAGCTCAGAAAGTGTAATTCATCCGCGCATAATAGTAGCCGCCATTGATGCCGATCGGTGAAAAGCTCGGATACATCGTGACCGCCCCGGTACTGAGTCCAGCCACCTGCGCCGCCGCCAATTGAGCGCTGTTCTTGTCCGGATATTGATTGAACAAATTGTTGGCGCCGACCGACAGCGTGATCGATTTCGTGATCCGGTTCGACACTTCCAGATCCGTGATCGCCTTGGTCGCGATTTTCGTCTCGTAAAAGACGGTGCCATTGACCGAGCCGTAGGCCGATGACGGGCCGTAGATCGCTTCGCGCAGGTTCACTGTCCAGTTGCCCATTTTCCATAGCGCGCCAAGGTTGACGCGAAATTTCGGCGATGTGCTTTCCATGTCCGAGATCGCGGTCGCGCTGAGCAACGCTTGCGGCAGCAACTGGATCGGCGCCTGATTGACCTTCACAACCTTGGTCTGATTGTAGTTGGCCGCCACCGACCAGTCGACGCGTCCCATGTCGTCATGCCTGGTGGCATAGGTGTAGACGACTTCGGCACCGCGATTGCGGGTATTGACCGCATTCGAAAAGATATTGATGCCGGTATATTGAACTGTCGGGTCCAGTACATTGCCGTTGGCCTTGATCGCCGCCACCACCGCAGGAGAGTTGACCGCCGATCCCGAGCCATAGAGCGAACCGCTGCCGACGATGCGGTCATCGATCTCGATCTGGTAGGCATCCATCGTCAGGCTCATCTGTGGCGCCGGATGCAGCACCAGTCCGATGCTGTAATTCATCGATTTTTCCGGCTTCAAGCCATCGACACCGATCAATGCCGCGCCCACGGAATTGGGCGCGAGCTGAACAAAGGCCGAGGTTGGTCCGACGTTGGTGGAGGAATAAAACTGCTCGGCCATGGTCGGCGCCCGGAAGCCATTGCTGATCGTGCTGCGGATGGCCACCATGGGCGAGAAATCATAGCGCCCGGTCACCTTGCCGACCCGCGCGTTGCCAAAATCGCTGAAGTGCTCATAGCGCGCGGCCAGGTCCAGCTTCAGTTTTTCGATCGGGGAAGCGGCAAAGTTGATGTAGATCGCCTTGTTGTCGCGGCTGTTGTAGCTGGCATCGGTGAGCTTGAAGCCGGGATACGATTGCGAACCCTCCTTGTAGCGCGAAGCCGGATCGCCGGCCAAGATTTCATAGGTATCCTTGCGATGCTCGACGCCGATGGCCACGCTCAGCGGGCTGTTCCAGCCGACCTCGAATTCACGCTTGAGGTCGAGATTGTTGGTCCACTGTGTCGCGGCGAAATCGCCGGCGTGGAACTGGGTCGGCGTGGTTCCAGTATCCTGGTAGAGCGAGACATTGCCGCTCTCGACCAGGCCGATGCTGGCATCATCCTTGCCGTAGGTGGTGCTCAGATCCCAGCTCCAATCGCCGAAGATCTTGCCCTTGACCCCGAAGGTGGCGCCGAAATCGGTTTCATCCATCGTCATGCGGGGATTGAATCCGAACGGGTAAATCTTCGGAATCCGATTCGGCGTGCGGTAGTTTTCAAATGCATCGGCTTGCTTCTCGCCATAGGTTGCGAAGCTGTAGAGCTCGGTGCCATTGCCCAGATCGTAGCCAGCGTTGAGGGAAAACAGCGAAATGCGGTAAGCGGCATCGCCCGAAATATGGTTCACATAAGGATAGCCCGGCATGCCAAGCAGCCCCGGCATCGCAGCCAGATTGGCTTGATTGACCACGCGCGGATCGACTCCGCCTCGGTCGCTGCGGCCGTGGTATTTGGTCTCGGCGCTGAGATTGATGAAACTTTTTTCATCAGGCGCAAAGCCCAGATTGAACGCACCGCCGGCAGTGTTGCCGCCGCCATCAAAATAACGGCCGGCAGTCGTGCTCAGGGAGCCGCCCTGGGCATCTTTCTTCAAGATGATGTTGATGACTCCCGCGATCGCATCCGAGCCGTATTGCGCTGCGGCGCCATCTTGCAGCACTTCGATATGGTCGATCGAGGCCACAGGAATGAAGTTCAGGTCGGTCGCAGCACCACCCTGGAATGGCCCACCGAGCACGGCGAGGTTGGCCGTCGTGTGGCGCCGCTTGCCATTGATCAAGACCAGCGTGGCGTTCGGACTGAGGCCGCGCAGGCGTGCCGACAGCGTCAGGTTGGCGGCGTCGCCGCCGAATGCTTGCGCCGTAAACGATGGCAGGTTTTGCGCCAGCGCCTGGATCAGATCGGGCTGACCGGTGCGCTCAAGCAAGCCGGCGTCGAGCACCTGGATCGGCGAGGCACTGTCGCTCGCCTTCAAGCCGCCGCGGCGGGTCCCTGTGACGATCACCGCCCCCGCGCTGTCTGATCCCATGTTTGCCGCCGCCATTTTCACTGGCGCCGGGGCCGGTATCGGGATCGGTATCGGGACCGCTACCGGGGCCGCTTCCGACTGGCCCCATGCCAGGCTTGACTGCAGCACGAGCAGCAAGGCGCCGGAACCGCGCAATTGCCTGCTCATGGTCATGCTTTTTTTTAATCCAGGCCTGGCGCTGGCACCGAACAGGCCGGAAATCGCCTGTGACAGGCAACTTGGTTTCGGGACTGCCGAGAAATTGCTGAGGGTCGATAACATCGCTTGTATTCCTTCAAGGACTAGAAAATCGAGTGCAAAACGCTCCACCACCAGCGTTTCGGGTGTCCGGCAAGCCCAGCAGTGCCGCGGCCACGGTCCATCGGACCGGGCCCGCAGGCACATTAGGGAATGTTATTTTTGTGTTTGCTGTGGGGGCGCAACGACCTTGGCGGCGGTCACTTCGATTTCAACCAATCCCCCCGGCATCGGCAGCGCGGCTACTTGCAGTGCGGTGCGCACCGGCTTGTTGGGTTGGGATGCACTGCCGAAGAATTGCATGTAGGCCGCGTTGAGTCCGGCGAAATCCATTTTGCCGTCGAGCTTGGGATCGCCGGCCAGGAAAATGTTGACCTTGACGACATCGCCGAGGCCCAGACCTTCATCGGCCAGCAGCTTTTCGATGCGTTTGAGCACCGACGTGGTTTGGGTATTGGTATCGCCGTAAGACTCGATCGAGCCTTTCGGCGCGGCCGGATTGCTGACCTCGGCCAGCGTGCCGCTGAAAAACGTGATGCGGGCATTTGCCGGCAGGCTCACTGCCCGTGAAATGGGGAAAGTTGAGTTGGGAACGGCGGTGCGCTTGATCTCTTCAGCGAAGGCTGGGAGCACAGTCATCTGCAGCGCCATCAATGTCATGCCAGTTAAAAAATATTTTAAATTGCTGGAATTGCGCATGAATTAAATTTCTCTTTTTAAATGTTAACAATTATTAAATAAAAATTTTAATATCCCGTGAATGACAGTCATTCTTTTTTATTATTTCCAGTCTTTCTTGATAGGATAAAGTTGGGTTATTTTCAGCTATGAAAATCCACAGCATCAGATAGCTTGATGGCTGAATGTACGTCGCATTTTTATTGCTCTGTTTCTTTGAAAATATCGTCTAGATCATCGCTTCTCCAGAAAGTTAATCATTTTCGCCAGGCTGTAAATTGACAGCTTGATATTTCATATTTAGCAAAATTCATGCCATTGGTTTCTCAAAGAAAATTTCTGGATTTATTTTTGCTGGCTGCAGTTGCAACTGGATTCGATAATTGAACCGTTACATAGGAGAAACGTCGGATACGCGATGGCGTATCGGCATCTTGAATAAAAAATCGATGATTTTTTGACCGACCAAAAAATGTCTTGATCGTCCGCACGATGTTGGAAATGCACCAATAAATGATGCTTTTTTGCACTATTTTGGCAAGCCGGGTCTGCTGCCCGATGCCATCTGAAGCAAGGAATCAGAAATGTGGATGTGGCGATTGATGGAGTTCGCGCGGGGATGCGGCGTTGCAAATCGACTGACCCAGCCCCGGGAGCATGAGGTGCGCATGAACAGCGGGGGAGGGACGAACTGGCGACGCAAACTGGTCAGCGAGATGCTTCTGCGGCACGATCTTGCGCCTCAGCAAAGATACTTCCGGTAGCTAGAGCACTTCTTTCACATGCGCGATGTGCTCGCTATCGTACAAATCGTAGATCAAGGCCAGGATCGCCTTCAAATCTTCCGATTGGTCGAGCATGCGCACGCTCATGATGATCGGAGACATGACATTGTATTCGTTCAGTTCCACATACTCGACGTCGCTGCGCTGCAATCCATGCAGGCTGTTGGGGACGATGGCGATGCCCTCGCCGGCGGCCACCAGTCCAATCGCAATTTGCAGTTCACGCACTTCCAGCACTTTTTCAGGGGACAAGCCGCGATCACGGAACGCTTCCAGCACCTGATCTGCAAAGCTCGGGCGGGGTGCCTTGGGGAAGATGATCAGTTTTTCCGCGACCAGATCTTTCAAGCCGACTGCGCTGCCTGATCTTGTCAAAGGGTGCTGGGCTGGCACTGCCACCATCAAGCGCTCTTCACGCAGCACGATGCGCCTGACGTTCTGATCCTGATGCCGGATGCGGCCGAATCCGACATCGATGGTGCCATCCTTCAGTGCCTGGATTTGCTCCATCGTGGTCATTTCATGCAGGTTCAGCTCGATCAAGCTGTAGCGGCTTCTGAAGTTGCGGATGATCTTGGGCAGCATGCCATACAGCGTCGAGGCGACGAATCCGATCGACATCGTGCGCTCGATATGGCCGACGCGCTGCGTCATCGATTTCAATTCGGCCGTCTTGGCCAGGATCTGCTGTGCATGGGCATAAAAGAAATTGCCGGCTTCGGTCAGCTTGAGCGGGCGCGAACCTCGCGCAAACAAGGTGATGCCGAGCTCTTCTTCGAGTTGTTGCATCTGACGGGAGAGCGGAGGTTGCGCGATGCACAGCCGCTCTGCTGCGCGGGTGAAATTCTTTTCTTCCGCGACAGCAACAAAATAGCGCAAATGACGTAATTCCATTTTCATACCTTGAAGGTATCAAAGTCATACCAAACGAGTGTTGGACTGCCTACAAAACGGCAGGTATCGTGTTGATCTACATAACGATTATACAGAATAAATATGATCCAATCTCTTGAAACCATCCTGGTCGACGTGCCTACCATCCGTCCACACCGGATGTCGGTCGCCACGATGAACACCCAAACGCTGGTCCTGGTGCGCGTCGTTTGCGACGACGGGATCGAGGGCTGGGGCGAGGCGACGACGATCGGCGGATTGAATTATGGCGAGGAAAGTCCCGAGAGCATCAAGATCAACATCGATACGCACATCGCGCCCTTGCTCATCGGCATGGATGCGCGCTACGTCGCGAAGGCGATGGCGAAGCTGCGCAAGACGATCCAGGGCAACCGTTTCGCCAAATGCGCGATCGAAACGGCGCTGCTCGACGCGCAGGCGCGCCGGCTCGGCATTCCACTGTCCGAATTGCTCGGCGGTCGCTTGCGCGATGAATTGCCGGTTGCCTGGACGCTGGCCAGCGGCGACACCAACAAGGATATCGTGGAGGCGGAAAAAATGCTGGAGTTGCGGCGCCATCGCATTTTCAAGCTCAAGATCGGTTTGCGCTCGGTGGCCGACGATGTCGCGCATGTGCTGGCGATCAAGAAAGCGCTCGGCGATGCGGTCAGCGTGCG
>CANFGA010000036.1 GCA_947446335.1 Oxalobacteraceae bacterium
ATGGTAACTGACCGGATTCCAGACCTAACCCTGGAGTTAATATGTCAGTAACAATGCGCGAAATGCTGGAAGCCGGCGTCCATTTTGGTCACCAAACCCGTTTCTGGAACCCAAAGATGGCACCGTTCATCTTCGGTCACCGCAACAAGATTCACATCATCAACTTGGAAAAGACGATGACGATGTACCAGGAGGCGATGAAGCATGTGCGTCAACTGGCATCGAACCGTGGCACCATCTTGATGGTCGGCACCAAGCGTCAAGCCCGCGAAATCATCGCCGCTGAAGCAGCGCGCGCCGGTGTGCCATTCGTCGACCAGCGTTGGTTGGGCGGCATGTTGACCAACTTCAAGACGATCAAGACATCGATCAAGCGCTTGAAAGAACTGGAAGCGTTGATCGAAGACGGTTCGGTTGAAAACCTGTCGAAAAAAGAAGGCCTGATGTTCCAGCGCGAGATGGTCAAGCTGCAGAAATCGATCGGCGGCATCAAGGACATGGGCGGCATTCCTGACGCAATCTTCGTCGTCGACGTCGGCTACCACAAGGGTGCGATCACCGAAGCGGCGAAACTGGGCATTCCAGTCATCGGCGTCGTCGATACCAACCATTCTCCTGAAGGCGTCACCTACGTCATTCCAGGCAACGATGACTCGTCGAAAGCGATCATGTTGTATGCGCGCGGTGTGGCAGATGCCATCATCGAAGGCCGTGCCAGCGCAAACAACCAGATCGTCGAATTGATCCAGGCTGCCGCTGGCGACGAATTCGTTGAAGTGAGCGAGCAAGCCTAAGCTTGGCCTTGCCGTCACAGAACAAGCAGTAAAACGAAGGGGTGGCAGCAGCGCCCCTTTTTTTTCAACCGAATAAAGCATGGGCGCCCAATCGGCGCAGGCCTTGAAGACGCGGGTAACCATGAACACTTGATAAGGAAATGACATGGCAGCGATTACAGCAGCGATGGTAGGCGAATTGCGCGGCAAGACCGACGCACCAATGATGGAATGCAAGAAAGCACTGACCGAAGCCGAAGGCGACATGGCCCGTGCGGAAGAAATCTTGCGCGTCAAGCTCGGCGGCAAGGCATCGAAAGCCTCTTCGCGCATCACGGCCGAAGGCGTGGTTGCCACGTACATCGCCGGCGGCATCGGCGCATTGGTTGAAATCAACAGCGAAACCGACTTCGTCGCAAAAAATGACGATTTCCTTGAATTGGCCAATGCAGCTGCCAAACTGGTTGCAGAAAACAACCCGGCTGATGTTGCCGCGTTGCTGGCTCTGCCTTACAAGGGCGGCACGCTCGACGATACGCGCACCGCGCTGATCGGCAAGATCGGCGAAAACATGTCGATCCGCCGCTTCACGCGTTTCGAGACCAGCGCCAAGTTGGCTTCTTATCTGCACGGCACCCGCATCGGCGTGATGGTCGAATTCGACGGCGCCGACGAGCAAGTGGGCAAGGATGTCGCGATGCATATCGCCGCGATGAAGCCAGTGTCGCTTTCGAGCGATCAAGTGCCTGCCGAATTGATTGAAAAAGAGCGTTCGGTTGCTTCCCTGAAGGCAGCAGAAGATGCAGCCAAAGCGGTCGCCGAAGGCAAAGCGGTGCAATCCCCGGAAATCCTGGCCAAGCGCCTCGAAGGTTCGGTTCAAAAGTATCTGAAGGAAGTGTCGCTGCTGAACCAGGCATTCGTCAAGAACGACAAGTTGTCGGTCGAGCAGATGTTGAAGGCGGCAAATACCAGCGTCAAATCATTCACGATGTATGTCGTGGGTGAAGGGATAGAAAAGAAGCAAGACGATTTTGCGGCAGAAGTGGCAGCCCAAATCGCTGCCTCCAAGACGGCGTAAATGAAAACGGGCCGCGAGGCCCGTTTTTTTTACCTGGCTTAGCGGTTGCAATGCCGGATGGCCAGGGTGGCTGCAGGCCACCAAACGAACCCCCAAACAACCCAACATTAGGGAGCACCAGCTCATGTCAACACCAGCCTATAAGCGCGTTCTCCTCAAATTGTCCGGCGAAGCATTGATGGGCGATGATCCCTACGGCATCAACCGCGCGACGATAGAGCGGATGGTGGCCGATGTGGCAGAGGTGTCGAAACTGGGCGTGGAACTGGCGATCGTCATCGGCGGCGGCAATATTTTCCGCGGCGTGGCGCCTGGCGCCCAAGGCATGGACCGCGCCACCGCCGATTACATGGGGATGCTGGCAACCGTCATGAATGCACTGGCCCTGGCCGACGCGATGCGTCACGTCGGCATCGTCGCGCGCGTGATGTCCGCGATCGCGATCGAGCAAGTGGTCGAGCCTTATGTGCGCCCGAAAGCGCTGCAATACCTGGAAGAAGGCAAGGTTGTCGTGTTCGCCGCCGGCACCGGCAATCCATTTTTCACCACCGATACCGCAGCGGCGCTGCGCGGCGCCGAAATCAGCGCCGAAATCGTGCTGAAGGCGACCAAGGTCGATGGCGTGTACACTGCAGATCCGAAAAAGGATGTCAACGCGACACGCTTTGACACGATTACCTTCGACGATGCCATCTCCAAGCACCTGCAGGTGATGGATGCGACCGCATTCGCCTTGTGCCGCGATCAGAAGTTGCCGATCAAGGTGTTCTCGATCACCAAGCCCGGTGCGCTGATGCGCGTCATCATGGGCGAGGATGAGGGTACACTGGTTCACGTTTAATATTTCATCTTTAAAAGATACTGGAGAGCAGCATGTCCTTAGCTGACGTCAAGAAGAACACGCAAGAACGCATGACAAAGTCGATCGAAACCCTGAAAGCCGACCTGGGCAAGGTTCGCACCGGGCGCGCCCATACCGGCATCCTCGATCATATTCAAGTCGATTACTATGGTTCGCCTACCGCGTTGACCCAGATCGCGAACGTGACGCTGATCGATGCGCGCACGATCGGCGTGCAGCCGTGGGAAAAGAAGATGATCACGACGGTTGAAAAAGCGATCCGCGACGCCGACCTTGGTCTCAATCCATCGACCCAGGGCGACATGATCCGGGTGCCGACACCGGCCCTGACCGAAGAGCGGCGCAAGGAAATGGTCAAGCTGGTCAAGAGCGAAGCCGAAGACGCCAAGATCGCAGTGCGCAACATTCGGCGCGACGCCAATGAATCGTTGAAAAAGCTGGTCAAGGAAAAAGCCTGCTCCGAAGACGACGAGCGCCGCTCGTCGGAAGAAGTGCAAAAGCTGACCGACAAGTTCATCGCCGACATCGACCGCATGGTGGTCGACAAGGAGAAGGAAGTGTTGACGGTCTAGGTGCTGGCGCCCCGCAGTTTCGGGGCACGCTGCCAGGGCTTTCCTGCGCAATGCACCATTTTGATCGGCATTGGTTTTTCATGATCCATTCGAGTTCAACGACAGCGGTACCGCAAGCGTCCGATGTGCCGCGCCACGTCGCCATCATCATGGATGGCAACGGACGCTGGGCAACCAAGCGTTTTCTGCCGCGCGTGGCTGGCCACGTCAAGGGTGTCGATGCGGTGCATGGCGTCGTCGAGGCGTGCACCGAGCGTGGCATCGAGTATCTGACGCTGTTTGCCTTCAGCTCCGAAAACTGGCGCCGCCCGCAGGAAGAAGTATCCTTGCTGATGCGCCTGTTCATGACGGCGCTGGAGCGTGAAATATCGAAGATGCACGCCAATGACATCCGCCTCAAGGTGGTTGGCGACCTGTCGCGCTTCGATGACAAGCTGCAAGCGATGATCGCCAATGCCGAGCGCAAGACGGCCGGCAACAAGCGCCTGACGGTGACCATTTGCGCCAATTACGGCGGGCGCTGGGACATCATGCAGGCGATCGGGAAGATGGTCGCACTCCATCCCGGCAACACCGATTTCAGCGAAGAGCAGCTGACTCCCCATCTGGCGATGGCGTACGCTCCCGAGCCCGACCTGTTCATCCGCACCGGTGGTGAACAGCGTATTTCCAACTTCCTGTTGTGGCAACTCGCTTACACCGAGCTGTTTTTTACTGAAACTTACTGGCCCGACTTCACCCGCGCCAGCCTGGACCAGGCGATTGCCTCTTACCAGCAGCGCGAGCGCCGTTTCGGTCGCACCGGCTCTCAATTGGCAGAAAAGACAAACTGATGCTGAAAACTCGGATACTGACTGCGCTGGTCTTGCTGGCGGTCTTGCTGCCGGTGCTTTGGCTCAATCATGCACCCTCATTCACCGTCATCGTCGTCGTGTTTTTCACGGCCGCGATCTGGGAAAGCTTTCGCTTGTTCAATAACAAGCAGGCGCTGGTAGTGGCACTGTTCTGGAGCGCTGCCTTCGTCTATACCTTTTTCTTTGGCGACGGCCTGGCGCAGCCCAGTATCTGGTTCATTTTGTGCGTGGCGATCTGGTTGATCCGCTTCGTGCCCGCGCTGGCGACTGGTTTGCCACCCGTGGCCGGGACCGGCAACTTGCTGCTCAGTCTGGTCTATGGTGTGGCCATCGTCGGCTGTTTTGTCGCCGTGATGGCGCTGTTCAATCATTCGCCGCTGTTTTTGCTGTCGGTCATGGCGCTGGTCTGGATCGCCGACGTGGGCGCCTATTTTTCCGGCAAAGCTTTTGGCAAGCGCAAACTGGCGCCATCGATCTCGCCGGGCAAATCGTGGGAGGGTGCGTTTGGTGGTGCCATCGCCGTGCTGCTGACGGCCATCTTGACCATCGTTTGCGCGCCTTCGGCTTCCTGGTTGGCCGATACTTTTGCCGTGCGTTTGCAAGCGCAATGGGGCTGGCCGATGGCGCTGGCCATCCTGGCGTTGATCGTCGCCGCGAGCGTGGTGGGCGACTTGTTCGAGTCGCTGCTGAAGCGGCGCGCCGGCTTCAAGGACAGCAGCAATTTGTTGCCAGGGCATGGCGGCGTGCTGGACCGGATCGACTCCCTGATCCCGGTATTGCCGTTGGCCGCCTTGATCGCCGCCCGCTTCTGAAGGAATACCCGATGCAATACATTACATTACTAGGCTCCACCGGTTCGATCGGCGCATCCACGCTGGACGTGCTGGCGCGTCACCCCGAGCGCTACGCGGTATTCGCACTCAGCGCACACAGCAGCGTTGAACAATTGGCCGCCCAGTGCGCGCAATTTCGCCCGCAGCGCGCCGTCGTCGGCAGTGCACAAGCGGCAGCCCAGTTGAGCGCATTGCTGCGGGCCCAGGGTTTGCGCACCGAAGTCGATCACGGTCCGCAAGCGCTGTGCGAGATTGCCAGCGCTGCCCAGGTCGACACGGTGATGGCGGCCATTGTCGGTGCGGCCGGCCTCGCGCCCACGCTGGCGGCGGCCAGGGCTGGCAAGAAAGTGCTGCTGGCGAACAAGGAAGCTTTGGTGATGTCCGGCCAGTTGTTGATCGATGCCGCGCTCCACAATGGCGCTGCGCTGCTGCCGGTCGATAGCGAGCACAATGCGATTTTCCAGTGTTTGCCCGCCAGTTACGGGCGCGCACCGCACGCTTCGGGCGTGAGCAAGATCTTGCTGACCGCTTCTGGCGGTCCGTTTTTGAAACGCGCGGTCGAGACCTTGGACGCGGTCACGCCCGATGAGGCATGCAAACATCCGAACTGGGTCATGGGGCGCAAGATTTCGGTCGACTCTGCCACGATGATGAACAAGGGGTTGGAAGTGATCGAGGCCCATTGGCTGTTTGGCACTCCGGCCGAGCAGATCGAGGTCGTGATCCATCCGCAAAGCGTGATCCATTCGATGGTGTCGTATGCAGACGGGTCGGTGCTGGCGCAATTGGGCAATCCCGACATGCGCACGCCGATCGCGCACGCGCTCGCTTACCCGGAGCGTATCAGCTCCGGCGTGGCGCAACTGGACCTGACCCAGATCGCGACGCTGCAGTTCGAGCGGCCCGATTTGCAGCGTTTCCCTTGTCTGGCGCTCGCTTACCAGGCCTTGATGGCGGGCGGCACGGCGCCGGCGCTGCTGAACGCGGCCAATGAGATCGCGGTACAAGCCTTTCTCGACTTGAAGATCGGTTTTCGCCAGATCGAGCACGTCGTCGAACACGTGATCGGCCAGATCGCACACGGCGCAGCTTCCAGCATCGAGGCGGTGATGGAACAAGATGCGCTGGCGCGCGCGTCGGCCGAGCGTTTCATCGCTATCAAGCTGGCGCGCTGAGATGCTGCATTCCTTGCAAACTCTGCTGGCATTTTTCGTGGCGCTGGGCACCCTGATCATCATCCACGAGATGGGTCATTACCTGGTGGCGCGTTGGTGCGGCGTGAAGGTGCTGCGCTTTTCAGTGGGCATGGGCAAGGTGATTTTTTCGCGCCGCTTCGGTCCGGATCAAACCGAGTGGGCGGTCTCGATTTTGCCGCTGGGCGGCTACGTGAAGATGCTCGATGCGCGCGAACAGGACGTGGGCAAGTTGGCGCCGCAAGACCTGGAACGCGAATTCACGCGCCAGAGTGTCTGGCGCCGGATCGCGATCGTGGCGGCTGGTCCGCTGGCCAATTTTCTGCTGGCCATTCTCTTGTTTGCCGGCCTGTACATGCACGGTATTGCCGAGCCGGCCAGCAAGATCGGCACGCCGCCGCCAGCGACGGCCGCGTATGGCGCCGGTCTGCGTGGGGGCGACTTGATCGCCTCCGTGAATGGTAACGCCACGCCAGCATGGTCGGATCTGCGCTGGCAATTGATCGAAGCTGCCATGGCCAAGGGCGAGGCGCGTCTGCAAGTGCAGCGCGTCGGTCATGCCACGGCCAGCGTCACCTTGCCGGCGACCAGTTTGGCCAATCTGGATCTGGAGGGCGACATGCTGGGCAAGCTCGGCATCGCTTTGGCGCGCCCGCAACCGGTACTGGGCAAGATCATGGCCGGCGGCGCTGCCGAGCGCGCCGGACTGCGCAGCGGCGACTTGATCACCGATATCGATGGCCAGGCGGTGCCGGACGGGATCGCCTTCATCGACATCGTGCGCGTTTCCAGCGGCAAGACGCTGCAAGTTGCCATCAACCGCGCCGGCCAGCAACTGGTGCTGCCGGTCACGCCCGAACTCGACTTGAAAACATCGATCGGCAAGATCAAGGCGGAAGTGGCGTTGATGCCGGAAATGGTGACACTGGCGTCATCGCCGCCGGCGGCGCTGGCGAAAGGGGCTGTCAAGGTCTGGGATACCAGCGTGCTGACGCTGAAAATGCTGGGCAAGATGGTGCAAGGCGAGCTGTCGTGGAAGAATTTGACCGGCCCGATCACGATCGCCGACTATGCCGGCCAGACTGCGCGCGTGGGCGTAATCAGCTATTTGAGCTTCATCGCTTTCATCAGCATCAGCCTTGGCGTGATGAACCTGCTCCCCATACCGGTGTTGGATGGCGGCCATTTGCTGTATTATTCGGTGGAAGTTTTGACCGGCCGCCCGGTCTCGGAGCGCGTGGTAGCCTTTGCTCAGCGCCTTGGCGTGGGCTTGTTGTTGGCCTTGATGGTGCTGGCTGTTTTCAATGACTTGACGCGGCTGCTGACCTGAGGCCTGTTCCGAGGCCTGCCATGACGTCATCTGGCCCTGGACCGAGCCGATCGCGCCGCCGCAGCGTTGTTCCGATATTTTGCGCATGTTTTGTTTTCCAATGATGGATCCATTGATTTAACCGATGAAATTACACACAGTTCGATTTGCCTTGCCACCCTCCCGCCGCAGCCTGATCGCCGCCGCCGTGCTGGCCTTTTGCACCGGCCATGCGATGGCCGTCGAGCCGTTTACCGTCAAGGATATCCGGGTCGAAGGGATACAGCGCACCGAGGCGGGCACCGTTTTCAGTTACTTGCCGGTACGTGTAGGCGAGACATTCAATGACCAAAAGAGCATCGATGCCATCAAGGCGTTGTACGCCACCGGTTTTTTCAAAGATGTGCGCCTGGAAGTTGACGGCGGCGTCCTGGTCGTGCTGGTCGAGGAGCGTCCTGCGATTTCGCAAGTCACGTTTACCGGCACCAAGGAGTTTGAAAAGGATATCTTGCTGAAGGCGCTCAAGGATATCGGCGTGGGCGAAGCCAAGATTTTCGATAAGGCATCGGTGGACCGGGCCGAGCAGGAATTGAAGCGGCAATATTTGTCGCACGGTTTGTACGGCGTGAAGATCGCCACGACCATCACGCCGATCGAACGCAACCGGGTCAACGTGGTGTTCGCGGTCGACGAGGGCGAAGTGGCGCGCATCAAGCAGATCAATATCGTGGGCAACAAGGCGTTTTCCGACAAGGTGCTGCGTGAACAGATCGCGCTCAATTCGGGCGGCTGGTTCAGCTGGTACACCAAGGCCGACCAGTATTCGAAGACCAAGCTCTCGGGCGACATCGAATCGCTGAAATCGTATTATTTGAACCGCGGTTACATCGAAATGCAAGTCGAATCGACCCAGGTCTCGATCACGCCCGACAAGAAGGATATCTACATCACGATCAACTTGAACGAAGGAGAGAAGTACACGATCTCTGGCGTCAAGTTCGAAGGCGAGATGTTCGGCCGCGAGGAAGAATTGAAGGCGCTGGTCTTGCTCAAGGCGGGCGATGTCTATTCCGGCGAGCGCATGACCGAGGGCAACAAGCGCATCTCGGAGCGCATGGGCACGTTCGGCTACGCGTTTGCCAATGTCAACGCCAATCCCGACATCGACCGTCAAAAGAAGGAAGTCGCGTTCACGATCTTCATCGATCCGGGCAAGCGCGCTTACGTGCGCCGCATGAACATCGCTGGCAACACGACCACCCGCGACGAGGTGATTCGGCGCGAATTCCGCCAGTTCGAAGGTTCCTGGTATGACAGCAACAAGATCAAGATGTCGCGCGATCGGGTCGACCGCCTCGGTTACTTCAAGGAAGTGCAGATCGATACGCCGGAAGTGGCGGGCAGCACCGACCAGGTCGACGTGAACGTGACGGTGGTTGAAAAACCGACCGGCAACTTCATGATCGGTGGCGCTTTTTCGCAATCCGAGAAATTCACTTTGTCGGCGTCGGTGCAGCAAGCCAACTTCGCCGGCAGCGGGAACACGGTCGGCGTCGAGCTCAATACCAGCAAATTCAGCCGCACGATCGCCTTTTCACAGACCAATCCGTACTTCACCGACGATGGCGTCTCGCGCAGTTTCGAGCTGTATTTGCGCACCACGCGCCCGCCGGCAGTCAACATCGGCAATTACACGATCAAGCAGACCGGTGCCCGGGTCAGTTTCGGCGTGCCGTTCTCCGAACTCGATACGATCTTTTTTGGCATCGGCCTCGAGCGCACGATGGTCGATACCGATATCACCAGCCCATTGCGTTACAAAAGGTATGTCAGCAGCACCGGCGGTCCGGTCAGCGGCATCGGTTCCGTCAGCACCAACTCGGTGCCTTTGACTGCGGCATGGCAGCGCGACAACCGCGACAGCGCACTCACGCCGAGCACTGGACGTTACCAGCGTGCCAATCTGGAAGTCGATTTGATCGGCGATGCCAAGTATTACCGCGCAATTTACGAGCAACAGTATTACCGTCCGGTGATCCGCAACGTGACGCTGGCACTCAAGGGCGAAGTCGACTATGGTCGCGGCTTGGGCGGCACCGCCTATCCGATCTTCAAGAACTTCTATGGCGGCGGCATCGGTTCGGTGCGCGGTTACCAGAGCTCGTCGCTCGGTGTCGTTGACACCAACCTCGATGCGCTCGGTGGCGCTGCGCGCCTGATCGGCAACGTCGAGTTGCAGATGCCATTCCCCGGTTCCGGCAATGACCGCAGCTTGCGCTGGTTCGGTTTCGTCGATGGCGGCCAGGTCTATCAAGAGGGCGAAAAGTTGCGCGCTTCCGAGCTGCGTTATTCGACTGGTATCGGCATCAGCTGGATTTCGCCGGTGGGCCCGCTCAAGCTGAGCTATGCCAAGCCGCTCAATGCCAAGCCGGGTGACCGCCTCGAACGTTTCCAGTTCCAGATGGGCACCGGTTTTTGATCGACGCTTGTCGGCATTTTATAATTTGATCACGGAGAATCACGTTGAAGACTATTTCCGCTACATTACCCAGATATCTGGCCGTGCTGGCACTGTGCTGGTGTTCGATGGCTGCAGTGCAAGCCCAGGAAACCAAGATCGCCTGGCTCAGCACCGAGCGCATCTACAATGAATCGAGGCTGGCCAAGCTGGCTGGCGAGAAGCTGGCCGAGGAATTCAAGAGCCGGGAAAAGGCGGTGCAGGATCTGGGCGCCCGCTTCCAGGTTGCCAGCACCAAGCTGGAAAAGGAATTGCCGACCCTGTCCGAGACCGAGCGCGCCAAGCGTCAGCGCGAGTTTTTCGAACTGGACAAGGAATTGCAGCGCCGCCAGCGTGAATTTCGCGAAGACTTGAACCAGCGCACCAATGAAGAGCGCGCCTCGATCTCGGACAAGGCGACCAAGATCATCAAGCAAATGGCGCAAGTCGAAGGTTTCGATATCGTGCTGCAAGATGCGGTCTGGGCCAATCCGCGCATCGATATCACCGATAAAGTGTTGAAGGCACTCGATAAATAATCTTGAAAAGGCCAGCATGAGCACGCCACTGGGAGAGTTGGTCGAACGCCTCGGAGGGCAACTGGTGGGCGACCCGAATCTGCAGGTGTCCGGGATCGCGCCGCTCGCGGACGCCGGCGCTGCGCAGATCAGCTTTCTGAGCAACAGCAAGTTTCGTGCACAGGCGGCGCAAAGCGGCGCCGCGGCGCTGATCGTCTCAAACGCGGATGACGCCTTTGTCGCCTCATCGTACTTCGGTGCGCGCATCATCACGCCCAATCCTTACGTCTATTTTGCCCGCGCCTCGCAATTTTTTGCCAGCCGCGACCAGATCGCACCAAAGCCCGGCATCCACGCCAGCGCCAGCGTGGCGGCCAGCGCGTGCGTCGATGCCAGCGCCCACATCGGCGCCCAGGTTGTGATTGAAGACGGGGCCGTGATCGAAGCCGGGGTCGTCATCGATGCCGGTTGCGTGATCGGGCGCGACTCTGTGATCGGCGTTGCCACCCATCTGTTTGCCAACGTGACCTTTCACGCGCGCTGCCAGATCGGCGCGCGCGGGATCATCCATTCTGGCGCCGTGATCGGCACCGACGGCTTCGGCTTCGCCAACGAAGGCGGGGTCTACATCAAGATCGCCCAAACCGGGCGCGTGCTGATCGGCGATGATGTCGACATCGGCGCCAACACGACGATCGATCGCGGCGCGCTGGCCGATACCATCATCGAAGATGGCGTGAAACTGGATAACCAGATCCAGATCGGTCACAATTGCCATATCGGCGCGCATACGGCGATGGCCGGCTGCGTTGGCGTGGCCGGCAGCGCCATCATCGGCAAATACTGCACCTTCGGTGGCGCCGCGATGGTGCTGGGCCACCTGACGATCGCCGACCATGTCCATGTCTCCTCGGGCAGCATGGTGTCGCGTTCGATCCACGAGCCGGGCCAGTACACCGGCTTTTACCCGTTGGCCAAGAATGCCGACTGGGAAAAAAGCGCCGCCATCGTACGCAATCTGTCCACGCTGCGCGAACGCATCCGCGCGCTGGAAAAAACCATCAAGACTCTGACGCCTCAACCAGTGAATCAACAATAAAAATGACCAATCCAGAAAAGAAGTGCCTCGACATCCATCAAATCAAGCAATACCTGCCGCATCGTTACCCGATGCTGCTGGTCGACCGTGTGCTGGACTGGGAGTCGGGCAAGCGCATCACCGCGATCAAGAATGTCACGATCAATGAAGAATTTTTCAATGGCCATTTCCCGCACAAGCCGGTGATGCCGGGTGTCCTGATGATCGAAGCGATGGCGCAAACTGCCGCCATCTTGTCGTTCCTGACGATGGATATCAAGCCCGATGAAAATTCGGTGGTCTATTTCGTCGGTATCGACAAGGCCCGCTTCAAGCGTCCGGTCGAGCCGGGCGACCAGTTGAAGATGGATGTCGAGATCGTGCGCATCGCGCGCGGCATCTGGAAATACCAGGCGGTCGGCAGCGTCGACGGCAAGGTCGCAGTGGAAGCCGAATTGATGTGCACGATCCGCAGCGCCCAGGATGCCAGCCAACCCATGAGCCCCGCTGCGGTGTCGTAATGGCGTCCATCCATCCCACCGCGCTGGTCGATAGCAAGGCGCAATTGGATAGTTCAGTCGAGATCGGCCCGTATTCGATCATCGGCGCCAACGTCACGATCGGCGCCGGCACCAAGGTCGGCCCGCACGTGGTGATCGAAGGCCATACGACGATCGGCTGCGACAATACTTTTTTCCAGTTCTCGTCGATCGGGGCCGCCCCGCAAGACAAGAAGTGGGATGGCGAACCGACTCGCCTCGAGATTGGCGACCGCAACACGATCCGTGAATTTTGCACCTTCAACACCGGCACCATGCAAGATGCCGGCGTCACGCGTCTGGGGCACGACAACTGGATTTCGGCGTATGTCCACCTGGCGCATGATTGCCAGGTTGGTAATAACACCATCTTTTCAAACAATGCGCAACTGGCCGGCCATGTCCGCATCGGCGACTGGGTGATTCTGTCCGGCTTTGCCAACGTGCACCAGTTTTGCCATATCGGCGCGCATGCCTTTGTCGGCATGAGCACCAGTTTGACCCAGGACGTGCCGCCTTATGTGTTGTTGTCGGGCAATCCTGCCGCTGCGCATGGCGTCAATGTCGAAGGCTTGAAGCGGCGCGGCTTCACGCGGCCCCAGATCGATGGCATACGCACCGCCTATAAGCTCATTTACCGTTCGAATTTGACGCTGGAAGAAGCGAAAGTGGCGCTGCTGGAAGAAGAGATGGCATCGGTCGATGCTGCCGTTCAGATCCGCGCGATGCGTGAATTTCTCAGCACGGCGACCCGTGGCATCGTGCGCTGAAGGAGTGACGGGCGCCGTCGCTTCTGGCGCCGCTTTGTCGG
>CANFGA010000037.1 GCA_947446335.1 Oxalobacteraceae bacterium
ATGTCGTCGCCAGTCAGTGCTTTCACCGTTGCCGTGCCACTCAACGTCGCCATCGTGTTGGCGTTGTACACTTTGTTGTCAGCGCTCAATCCTGTCAGCGCCAGGTCGGCTTTGCTGATGTCGGCTTTCAAACTGGTTGGCTGCACCAGGTTGTAGTTCAGCGCATCGGCGCCGCCGAGCGTGTTGCCGCTCACCTTAACCGTCTTGCCCGTATCCACGTTCTTGTCTGCGAATACGCCGCTGGCGATGCCGTCCAGCGTGATGTCGTCGCCAGTCAGTGCTTTCACCGTTGCCGTGCCACTCAACGTCGCCACCGTGTTGGCGTTGTACACCTTGTTGTCAGCGCTCAGCCCCGTCAGCGCCAGGTCGGCCTTCGTGATCGTGCTACTCGTGTTATTGGCATAGCTGATGTTGTAGTTCGCATTGTTGGTGCCATAGCCCACCGTGACGCCGCTGCTCGTGACCGTCTTGTTGCCGTTGCCAGCGTTCTTGTCGGTAAAGGCGAAGGTACCGCCGCTGAGCGTGTCGCCCGTGACCAGCGTGCCGCTGATGACCTTTGCCGTGCCAGAGGCCGACAAGCCGCCGTCGTACGACTTGATGACATCAATCGTGCTCAGCTCCAGGGCTCTTTTCGTGATGTTGAGCGTCACCGGGGCAACGCTGAAATAGGAAGCCAATGCAGAATTTTCCAGCATGAGTAACGGCGTCATGGCGTAGGTGCCTGCATTGACACCCGATGACTCGAGGCTGACCGACGCGACCTTGACGCAGCACAAAGAAGACAGGCTGGTTGGTTCGCTGTATGCAGTGCCATCGTAAGTCTTTGTGACGCTGGTGGCCGATGCCTTCAGGACATGGTTGATATCTTTGAGAACAGGGCCGTTAGCACCTGCCTTCCAGACATTGATGAAATCCCATGTCGAGGTAGTGAAATTTGCCAAATCGCTGCTACTTATTGCCGTGCTGGCTTGTGATGGTGCTGTCGTTGCACTGCCAATAAGCGTCGTATTGCCTGCAAGCCTGTAAGAATTGGAATCCGTGCCAGTGCCAGTGCCGGTGCCAAATCCAATCAAGCCACCAACGCCGCTGGCGCCCGTAGCGCCGGTCACCATGCCGGCAGCATAGCTATTACTTACCGCTCCGAAATTATCCCCTACCAGGCCGCCGACGCCGGCAGCATAGCCGGTCACGCTGCCGGAGGCATAGGTATCGGTCAACGTGCCTGAATTACTGCCCACCAAGCCGCCAGTAGAGGCGCCCTTGGTCACGGCGACCCGATCTGCGATTGAAGAAGCCGCGCCAGTCACATTACCCACGGCAAAACTTTGGCTGATCGCCCCCCCAGCATTGCTGCCGACCAGGCCGCCGGTGCCGGCACCGCCGCCCCTGACATTGCCCGAGGCAAAGCTGCGCTCGATTGCGCCGCTGGTGTTGCTGCCGACCAGTCCGCCGGTGCCGGCGCCGACGCTCTCGACATTGCCGGTGGCGTAACTGTTGCTGATGCCACCGGAGGCCGCGCTGCTACCCACCAGGCCGCCGGTGCCGGCGCCATCGCCCAACACGTCGCCCGAGGAACAGCTATTGATGATCGTGCCGGAAGCCGAGGTGCTGCCCACCAGGCCGCCGGTGGCGGCGCCGGTGCTGGTCACGTTGCCGCTCGCGTAACTGTCGCTGATATTGCCGGAGTGGATTGCAAGGCTGCCCACCAGTCCGCCGGTGCCGGCGCCGCCGGCGGTATTGCCCACATTGCCGGTCGCGTAACTGTTGCTGATGTTGCTGGCCGTTCCACTCACATCGCCGGCAATGCTGCCGATCAACCCGCCGGTGGCGGCATCGCCCGCCACCGTGCCTGTGGCGTAGCTGTTGCTGATGTGACTGGCGTTGCCCGACGCTGCACCGGCAATGCTGCCGACCAGCCCGCCGGTGCCAGCCTTGCCCGTCACCGCGCCCGTCGCGTAGCTGTCGCTGATGCTGCTGCCCCCCTTGTCAGCAATGCTTCCGACCAGGCCGCCGGTGCCGGCACCGCCCGTCACCGTCCCGGTGGCATGGCTATTGCTAATGCTGCTGGCGCCGTCACCGACGACACGCCCCACCAAGCCGCCGGTGCCGGCACCGCCTGTCACATCGAGCGTGGAATAGCTGTTGCTGATCGTGCTGGCCGTCATTTGGCCGACCAGCGCGCCGGTGCCGGCACCGCCGGTCACGCTGCCGCCTACCAGCCCGACGTTGCGGATCGTCGTATTCGAGATCACGCCAAACAAGCCGCTCCCGCTGATGACCAGGCCGGAAATGGTATGGCCCAGGCCGTCGAAGGTGCCACTGAAGGCGCCGATCGGCGCGAAGGCCCCGCCGACGATGTCGCTGCCCAGCGCATAGTGGCCAGGCGTCGACAAACCGGCGATGCTGTTGATGACAGTGTATCCGTACGCGCCTATCGTCAGGAATTCAAGGCCTGTGCGCGAGCCAAAATCGACCTTGCCCTTGAAACTGCCGTCCGAGTTGAAGCCGACATTGACCTTTCCGCTGCCAGGCTGCAGATCGAGGCTGGAGGAACCGCTGGCCGTCATCACGGCATTGATGTTGATGTCATTGTGCGCAGTTAGCGTGAGCTTGTGGGCATTCCATGCGACGGCAGCGTCGACGTTGATGTCGCCTTTTTTCGTCCCGCTGGCAACGGTGGCGATGATGACCTCGCTGGTGCCCAGATTGGCTGCCAGCGTCACGGCGCCGATACCGCTGTCGGTTATTGTTGCATTGCCCGACGAGATCGTGAAGTCGGTCGGATCGATCAGCCAGGTGCCGGTTTTCCCGCTGGCGGCCAGCGTCGTGACTCTGGCGCCGTCGGCAATCTTCACGTGGGCGGCCGAGGTGTCGATGAAGCCGCCATTGCCGCCGTCTGGCGCCGAGGCGTCGAGCGTGCCGGCGATATTGGCCGTACCGGCAGCCATGCCGCCCAGCACGGTGATGTTGCCTGTCACATTGTCGACCGTGCGCGCCCGGATCACGCCGCTATTGTTGACCACGCTCGCTTGCACCTCATCCCTGGCGCCGGCGCTCAGGATTACCATACCGCCATCAGCCTGGATCAAGCCGCCGTTGTCGGCCAGGTTGTCCAGCGTGCTCTGGCTGATTTCGAAGCTGGTCAGGTGGTTGCCGCTGAAGGTCAGCGTCGCGGCGCTGCCCGCGCCCAGCACCACGCTGCCGAGCGCAGCGCTGATTGTACCCGTGTTGCTGACGCGATTGCCGAGCAGCGCCACATAGCCGCCGCTGGCAGCATTGATGGTGCCCTGATTGACGATCGCGCCTTTGCCGCTGCCGCCAAACGTGCGGACACTGCCATCGATGCCGGCTTGGTTAAAGTCCAGCGTCGAGGCCACGAGGCCACCGACATTCACTTGCGCGCCGGCCCCGAACAGGATGCCGTTCGGGTTGATCAGAAATACCTGTCCGTTGGCATTGAGGCGGCCCAGGATCTGGCTGCCGCCGGTATCAAGGATGCGGTTGACGGCAATCGACGACACTCCCGGTTGCACGAAATTGACCGTCTCGCTGGCCCCGATGTTGAAACTGTTCCAGTTCAGCGCCACGTTCTGACTGGTTTGCGTGATGGTGGTGGTAGCACCGGATTGGGCGACGCCGGCGTTGCCAGCGATCACTTGCCCGCCCCCCGGCGCCGCCAGCGCGGCGATCCCGGTCAGCGACAGCGTCGCCGCGATCAGCTTGCGACTGGCGCTCTTGCCTTTGCCCCGAGAGTTTTCTGCAACGGCGACCCAGCACCCCAGCACCTGACTCCAGACCAGACGGAAGATGTGATTCAGCGATCCATGACGTTTCATAATGGCGATCCTTTTTATCGATTTTTTACGGAAGCCAGTACGCAAGACATTTTTTCCATCCTGGAAAAGGATCGGAGACTTATCAACTGGGCAGGCGATTTTAAATTTCTAAAATGCAATTTAATTATTGCAGACTATACATTGTTTTTTACCAAAAGAAACATTTAACCCGCGTTTTAAAAGGGAATGTGCGAAAATTCCGTAAGCACTTGATTAAATTGGAATTATCTAATTTTAAGAGGGCATGAACTGGCATTGCGCCAGGGCTTGCTGTTGCCAGTTCTGCAGGCCAGAACGGCGGTGCCGGCATCTACCCGGTGATACTGACAGTGATACCCACCCATGGATGCCAGGTTTGCCGCGTTGACCGTGCTGTCAGCGACTGGCTCACCGCCGACGCTAGCGGCGTGCCGGGTCAGAGCGACGTGGCGGTCTTCGACAGCGCGGCCGAGCTCAACCTGGAGAACGAGAAGCAAGCCGCTTGATGCTGCGCCAGATCCAGCGCAGCATCAACAGCGCCAGCAACGCTTCGAGCAGCGTCAGCGCGAACGCGGCTGCAGGATTGCCGCGCTGGTCTTGATGCTGGCTCGGGCCTTGGCCCAGGCGCTGCCGGAATTTCCGCACGGCGCCATCGCGTGCGATTTCGATGCTGTCGTAAAAGGTCGGCACCACCAGCAACGTCAGCAGCGTCGACGTGATGGTGCCGCCGATGATCGCGATCGCCAGCGGTCGGTAGAATTCGCCGCCCTCGCCCAGGCCCAGCGCAACGGGCAACATGCCGGCGATCAAAGCAAAGGTCGTCATCAGGATCGGGCGCAGCCGCAACCGGCCCGCGTACATCAACGCCTCTTCGCGCGCATGGCCCTCGGCTTCGCGCTTGCGCGCCGCATCCAGCAAAAGAATCGCATTCTTGGCCACCAAACCCATCAGCATGATGATGCCGATGAAGCTCATCAAATTGAGCGTATTGCCCGTCACCAGCAAGGCCAGCACGACTCCGATCAAGGACAAGGGCAGCGACAGCATCACTGCCAGCGGCGCCGTGAAGGAGCTGAACTGCATGACCAGGATCAGATACATCAAGCCTATTCCCAGCACCAGCGCGACCAGCATCTCGGTAAACAATTCCTTCTGGTCCTGGCCGGCGCCGCCCAGCGCCAGTCCGTAGCCGGACGGAAAATCGATGGCCTTGGCCAGTCGCATCGCATCAGCAGTGACTTCGCCGTTCGAGCGACCCTGGGCATTGGCCGAGACCGTGATCGAGCGCTTGCCATTCTTGTGCGTGATGCCTGACGGTCCCTTGCCCATCGTGATCGCCGCGATCTGGTCCAGCGGCACCATCTGGTCGGTACCGAGCACCGCGATCGGCAACCGTTCGATGTTGTCGGCGCTGATGCGGTCATCCGGATGCAGGCGCACCGCCACGTCGCGCGCTTCGCCGGTCGGATCGACCCAGTCACCCACCTCGACGCCGGCAAAGGCCACCCGCAGCGCCTGCGCGGCATCGTTGGCGGCGATCCCCATCGAATTGGCCAGACCGCGATTGAGTTCGATTTTCAATTCATCCTTGGGCGCCTGCTGCGACAAGCCAACATCGACCGCGCCCGGCACCTGCTTCAATTGCGCCATGTAGGCATTGGTGATCTCCATCAGGCGGCGCGTATCGGCGCCGGTGAATTCGACCTGAATCGGTTTTCTGGCGCCATTGTTCAAGTCGTCCAGCACCACGTATTCGGCGCCCACCAGGCGCGCCATCTTCGCACGCAGGTCGACCGCGATCTCGGCTGCCGAACGCGCGCGGGTAGCGCGCTTGCCGATGTCGACATAGATGCGCCCGCCAGCGCTGGTAATCGTGCTGTTGGTTTCCTTGGTCTCCGGCACGGTGCGCGCCAGCGCAGCGGCGCTTTCCATCTTCAGGCGCGCATACTCCAGGCTAGCCGAGGCCGGCGTGCGCACCTCGATCATCACGCTGCCCTGGTCAGACGCAGGCAAGAAACTGGAACCGCCGAACTTGACGTGCAGCGCGATCGCCCCGATCAGACTGAACAAGGCCAGCAGCGCCATCTGGCGCCGGTGCCGCAAGGCCCACCCGATCACCCGGCTGTAGCGGTCGGCCTGGCCATCGAACCAGAGATTGAAGCGGCCCAGTTGCTCGCTGATGCCGGTCTTGGGCGCCGTGTGATGATCCGGCGGATCACCCCAGTACGCCGACAGCATCGGGTCCAGCGTGAAAGAGATGAACAGGCTCACCAGCACCGAACAAGTGACCGTAAGCGCAAACGGGCGAAACCATTCGCCCGAGATCCCTGGCATGAACGCCACCGGGATGAACACGGCGATGATTGAAAAAGTCGTCGCAGCGACCGCCAGGCCGATCTCGCGCGTGCCATCCAACGCCGCAGTGCGCCGGTTGGAACCCATCTGCATGTGGCGCACGATGTTTTCGCGCACCACGATCGCATCGTCGATCAAGACCCCGATCGCCAGCGACAAGCCAAGCAAGGTCATGAAATTGAGCGTGAAGCCACACAGCCAGACCGCGATGAAGGCCGCGATCACCGAGGTGGGCAAACTCAGCGCCGTGATCAACGTCGAGCGCCACGAATTGAGGAAGGCATAGACGACGACGATCGTCAGCACCGCGCCCAACACCAACGATTCGATCACATTGTTCAAGCTGCGCTGCGATTCCTCGCCGCCATCGCGCGTGATCTCCAAGGTGGTACCGGGCGGCAGCGTCTGGCGCACTTGCTGGACCAGATCGCGCACATGGCGCGCGGCGCTGACGGTGCTGGCGTCGCGCGCGCGGATGATCGCAATCCCCACATTCGGCTTGCCGCTCCTGATCGACAGGCTGTTGATGTCGGCATAGCCATCCTCGATCGTGGCGACCTGGCCGAGGCGCACGATTTCTGCGCCACGGCGCTTGACGACGACTTGCTCGAAGTCCGCCGGCGACTCGATCCGTCCGACCAGACGGATGCTCTTTTCATCGAGCTTGCCGCGCACCTTGCCCACCGGCGCATTGGTGTTCTGGTTGCGCAGCGCCAGCACCACGTCGCCGGCCGACACATTGTATTCACGCAATTTGTTCGAGCGCAGCAGCACGCTCAATTCGCGCTTGAGCGCGCCGCTCACGTTGACCAGCGCCACCCCTTCGAGCGCGCGAAACTGGTCGGCCAGCATATCCTCGCCGTAGCGCGACAGTTCGGCATGGCTCTGACTGTTCGACGACAAGGCCATCTGCATGATCGGCTGGGCCGCGGTATCGACGCGCTGCAAGTTCGGTTCGCGCATTTCGGTCGGCAATTTGTAGCGCACCGCCGCGATCGCATTGCGGATCTCGTCCGAGGCTTCGATCAGATTTTTCTTGAAACTGAACTGGATGAAGATGCTGGCCAGCCCCTCGGACGCGGTGCTGTTGGTCTCGGTCACGCCACCGATGCTTTGGATTGACTTTTCCAGCCGATTCACGATCTCGCGCTCGACCGTCTCGGGCGAGGCGCCCGGGTAGGCGATGTTGACCACGATGAATGGCACCTCGACATCGGGATTCTGATTCACGCGCAGCTTCGAGAGCGCCAGCAGCCCCACGCACATCATCGCCAGGATCAGCACGATCGTCGGTATCGGCCGTTTGATGCTGAAGTCGGACAGGAACATGGCTTACTTTCCTATCACAGGCAGCACAGCAGAAACCGGCAGCGCAGCCGGCTTGGGAGAAGGCGCGAGCAGCGTTGCCAACTGGCCATCGAGCATGCCGGAACCGGGATTGCGCAATACCGTGTCGCCGAGCGCGAGACCGGAGCGCACTTCCCACTGGCCGCTGCGCCCGTCGCGTTCACCCAGCACCAGTGCCACCTTGCGCAACACCTGCATCCGGGTCGGAGTCGAAGTCTGGTCCTGGCTCAGCAAACGCCAGGCATGAGTCTGATCGCCGGCGCGCACCAGCGCCGATTCCGGCAGCATCAGCACCTTTGCACTGTCAGCCTCGATGCGCCCTTCCGCGTACAGCCCGGCCACCTTGGGCTGGGCCGGGCCGACAAAATCGACCAGCACCACGACCTGGCGCGTGACGGCATTGGCCGCCGGATCGATGCGCTTGACGCGGCCAGAAAATTGCTGTTCCGGGTAACCGTTGATCCGAAATTGCACTGCCTGGCCCAGCTTGACCAGCCCGATTCTGTCGGCCGAGACCAGGCCTTCGAAGCGCATGCTCGATGGATCGATCACCTTGATCAATTCCTTGCCGATCTGAACCGTATCGCCGCTGGACACCTTGCGCTCGCTGACGATGCCGTTGAACGGCGCGCGCACCAGCGTGCGCTGCAATTGCTGGCGCGCCTGGGCGGCGCGGGTGCGGGCTGCAGCCAGTTCGCTTTGCGCATTGTTGCGCCGCATTTCCGCATCTTCCAGCGCCTGGGTCGACACCATGCCCGAGGCGCGCAGCGTTGCCAGGCGCTGCAGCATGCGCTCGGCCTGATCCTGGGTCTGGGTTGCCGCGCGCGTCGATTGATCGGCTGCGCTCACGCTCTCGCGCAGCGCCGTATCGTCGAGCAGCAGCAGCACGTCGCCGCGCTGCACGCTTTCACCGTTTTCCTTCAATACTTGCAGCACCACGGCCGACACCTCGGCGCGCAGATCGGCGCGCCGTTCGGGCTGCACCGAACCGGTGATCACCGGACCGGAGGCGAGCTCGTTGTTTTGTAGCATCAACAAATCTTCAGAGGCGATCAAGAGCGCGGGCGCCACCGGTGCGGCAGCGGGAGCTGCGGCTTGCTTGCCACAGCCAGCGAGCGCCAAAGTGAGGACAACAATCAGAGCCAAGGCCGGCGAAGTGGTACGCAGCATGACAGAACTTTCAGGACGAGTTGATGCAGGATCGATCGACATCGATCGAAAAATTGAAGTATCCATGAGGCATTAATGAACTGTCAATCAACCTTGCTCGCATCATGAATGGCCAGGTTCAATCGGGGGCGATGCTGTGGATAATTCGCGCGACCGTAACCCCGATTGAACCTGGCCCCCGAAGTCTCCCTTACCAGCCGCGCCCGAGCAATGCATTGATGCCGAAGGCGATCGCCACCCCGGTGCACAAGCCGCCGGCGATCTCGACGATGGTATGGCCCATGCGCTCGCGCAAGTGGCTGTGCGCCGTATCGTTTTTGGCGATGCGGTTGATCGCCTCGGCCTGCTTGCCGACGTGGCGGCGCAAGCTGTTGGCGTCGATGATGACGATGAAGGCCAGCGTCACGGCAACCCCGAACGCCGGTTCGCTGATCCCTTCGCGCAGCGCGATCAACGTCGCCATGCTGGCCACGACGGCGCTGTGATTGCTCGGAAAGCCACCATTGCCGACCAGTCCGAATGCCCATTGCCGGGTGCGTATGCTGTTGATCAAGAATTTCAGCGGGCCAACCACGGTCCAGGTGACGAGCGGCGTGACGAGATAAGCGAGATCCATCGGCGATTCCTTGTTGCAGTAGAGTTGATAAATTGCCGCGATTATCGCAGAACCAGCCCTCGCCTACCCCGTTACTGCAGGCGCGGATCGATCAAATCCGGGGCCCTTCGTATAAAATGACCATGATTACAATCAAACCGCAGCGGCTGCGTCGCTCGGCAATAAAAATTCCATCGATTTGAACAAAGAGGTACTTTATGCGGCATTTCAGACTGTCTTTTGCAGTCACACTGGTATTGATGGCGCTCGCCGTCTGGTGGGGCTATGAGCGCGGCGGCACGACTGGCGCGCTGCAGGCGTTGTGGATCACGGCCGTGCTGGGCGTGATGGAAGTGTCGCTGTCATTCGACAATGCGGTGGTCAATGCGTCGGTTTTGCGCCACTGGAATGCATTCTGGCAAAAACTGTTTCTCACCGTCGGCATCCTGGTCGCCGTATTCGGTATGCGCTTGCTGTTCCCGCTGTTGATCGTGTCGGTCGCGACCGGTCTGGGCTTGGTCGACGTGTGGAGCATGGCCATCTCGAATCCGGACGAATACGCGCGCAATCTGTCGGAAAATCACGCCGAGGTGGCCGCTTTCGGTGGCGCCTTCCTGCTGCTGGTATTTCTTCACTTCCTGTTCGATGCGGACAAGGAACTCCATTGGCTGGGCTGGATCGAAAAAAAGATGGGTCAGCACGGCACTGCCGGACTGGCCGTGCTGCTGGCGCTGCTGGCGGTATTTGGCTGCGTGTCGCTGATGCCCGATGAACGCAAGTTGAGCGTGATGGCGGCCGGTCTGATCGGCATCTCGGTCTATCTGGCGGTGGGCTGGATCAGCAGCTTGCTGGAAGAAGAGGAAGCCGATCCGGTGATCGGCAAGATCATTTCGCGTGGCAGCATCGGCGCTTTTCTGTATCTGGAAGTGCTCGATGCCTCGTTCAGCTTCGATGGCGTAATCGGCGCTTTTGCGATCACCAACGATGTCGTCATCATCATGCTCGGCCTGGCGATCGGCGCCATGTTCGTGCGGTCGCTGACGGTGTTTCTGGTGCGCCAGGGCACGCTCGATGAATTCGTCTTTCTCGAGCATGGCGCGCACTACGCGATCGGCATTCTGGCATTGATCATGTTATCGAGCGTGAAGTATCATGTGCCTGAGTGGTTCACCGGCTTGTCCGGGGTCGCTTTCATCGCCGTTTCGCTCTGGTCGTCGGTCAAATACAAGAAAGAAGCGCAAAAAGAAGTTTCCATCAAGGATTGATAATCACCGAAGCATCCCAAGCTATAAAGAATAACGATCAAGCGCCAACCGGCGCCGGATCGCTCGGCAGTTCAAGCCAATCATTCAGTCATCACCCAAAGGAGCTATCACCATGGCAATCAGTTTGCAAAAAGGCGGCAATGTCAACCTGAGCAAGGAAGCACCCAACCTGAAGAAAATCGTGATCGGCCTCGGCTGGGATCCGCGCTCGACCGATGGCGCGACCTTCGACCTCGATGGCAGCGCATTCCTGCTGAAAGCCGATGGCAAAGTGCGCTCGGACGCGGACTTCATTTTTTACAACAACCTGAAATCGAGCGATGGCTCGGTCACGCATACCGGTGACAACCAGACCGGCGACGGCGACGGCGACGATGAGCGTTTGGTCATCGACCTGGAAAAAGTGCCGGCCGAGATCGAGCGCATCAGCATCGGTGTCACGATCCACGATGCCGAGTCGCGGCGCCAGAACTTCGGCATGGTCGGGCAAGCGTTCATCCGCTGCCTCAATGCCGACGGCGAAAAGGAAATCGCGCGCTACGACTTGTCCGAAGATGGTTCGGTCGAAACGGCGATGATCTTCGGTGAAATCTACCGCTATTCCGGCGAGTGGAAGTTCAAGGCCATCGGCCAAGGCTTCAAGGGCGGACTGGGGCCGCTCGCGCGCTCGTTCGGCATCAACGCATAACAAACGCTTTACTGTTGAAGCAGCCGCCTGCATCTGGTCAGGCGGCTTTTTTTTGGGAGTAACTTGCATGCCATCATTCAATGCCACCGGCGACGTCGACCCGTTCCTGCATGTTTCGCTGAAGCAGGGTGAAAAGATCTATTGCGAATCGGATGCGATGGTCATGATGGAAAGCACGCTCGATCTGCGTGGACGCATGACCGGCGGCATCGGCAGTGCCATCATGCGCCGCTTCGCCAATGGCGAGTCATTTTTCCAGCAGCATATCGAAGCGGTGCGCGGCGACGGCGATTGCCTGCTCTCGCCGATGCTGCCGGGTGCGATCGAAGTCATCGATGTCGGCGTGCGCCAGTATCTGATGAACGATGGCGCCTTCGTGGCAGCCACTTCCGGCACCGAAATGAAGGTGCGCACGCAAAGCGTCGGCAATGCGCTGTTCGCCCAATCGGGCGGCTTTTTCATCATGGAAACATCCGGCAGCGGCCAAGTCGTGGTCTCGGGCTTTGGCTCGATGTTCCAGCTCGACGTGGTCAAGGGCAAGGATGTCGTGATCGACAATGCCCACGTGGTGTGCTGGGACAATACTTTGAGCTATGAAATCTCGGTCACCACCGGCGGCGGCGGTGGGATCAGCGGTTTTCTGGGCAACATGGTCAACAGCGTCACCAGCGGCGAAGGGATCGTGCTGCGCTTCTCGGGCTCGGGCAAGGTCTTCGTCTGCTCGCGCAACCGCGACACGTTCCAGAAATGGACCTCGACCGGCAAAGCTTAATCTGAAGACTTGAGCTTAACACTTGCGCTAGCGACTTGAACCAAATTCGACTCGGCCATCCTCCCGTGCCACCCAGTTGGCACACATCATTCACAGGGCTCCAATGCAACGCGTCTGGTTCAACAAAACATATTCCTCGGTCGGCACGGCCATCAAGCTGATCCGCGAGGCCGATCTGGCCGGCGATTACGAAATCATTTGCAGCAATACCAATGCGCACGCAGCAGCGTTCCTGGCCGCGCATGAACACGCGATCGAACCGGCCGGCGTGCAAGGCGAGGCCTATCTGGACTGGTGCCTGCAATTTTGTCGCGAGCATGGCATCGGCATCTTCTGGCCCGGCAAGGAAGCCGGCCTGATCGCATCGAACAAGCTGCGCTTCGAACAACAGGGCACGCGCGTGCTCAGCGTCGCCACGCAAGAGACGCTGGCGCTGATGCACGACAAGGCGCGCTTTTGCGCCGGGCTAGCGTTGCCGATCGCGCCGCCGGCGCAGTGGCGCGCAGTCGAGAACATCGAACAATACGACGCTGCCTATGCAGAACTGCGTCCGCTGCACCGAAAACTGTGCATCAAACCGTCTGAGTCGGTCTACGGCCTCGGTTTTGCTGTCCTCGACGAAGAGCGCAGCAATGCCAGGCTGCTGCTGGCCGGCGCGCTCTACCATATCAATGCACAGGAATTGCGCACCGGCTTGGCGCAGATGGGGCAATTCAAGCCGCTGCTGCTGATGGAATAC
>CANFGA010000038.1 GCA_947446335.1 Oxalobacteraceae bacterium
GCGACCCAGCGCAAGAATTTCTTCAACCAGACCGACTTGACCTTTTCGTTGATGACCGGCGCGATCGAGCACAAGATCGCCACCGGAATCGAATTGGGGCGCCAGGTGACGGACAACTTGCGCAGCACCGGCTATTTCGACAACACGACCACGTCGGTCAACGTGGCGACCAACAATCCTCTCGCCACGCAGCCACTCACTTTCCGCCAGCAGGCGTCGGATGCACAGAACCACAGCACGGCGACCGTTGCCTCGCTGTATCTGCAAGACCAGATCACGTTATCAAAGCAATGGCAAGCCATCGTTGGACTGCGCTATGACCACTTCAAGATCGATTTCTTGAACCAGCGCAACAATACGACGATCGTGCAAACCGATACGCCGCTGTCGCCGCGCGCAGGGCTCATTTACAAGCCGTTTGAAGCCTTGTCGCTGTACGCCAGTTACAGCCTGGCGTTCGTGCCGCGCGCCGGCGAGCAACTGTCGTCGCTGACCCCGACCAATCAAGCCTTCGATCCGGAACAATTCAAGAACATGGAAGTGGGCGCGAAATGGGATATTGAACCCAACCTTGCCGCCACCGCAGCGCTGTATCAACTCGATCGCAGCAATGTGATCATCGCCGACCCTAGCGATGCCAGCAAATCGGTGCTGGCAGACGGCCAGCGCAGCAAGGGACTCGAACTCGGCCTCAGTGGCAAACTGAGCCGTGACTGGAGCCTGATGGGTGCCTATGCCTATCAGGATGCCAAGATCACGCAAACTCAATCGAGCGCGATCCTCGCTGGTGCGCGCGTGGCGCAAGTGCCCAAGCATACTTTTTCCTTGTGGAATCGCTACGACTTCAGCGCTGCATGGGGCGCCGGTCTGGGCGTGATCTATCGCAGCAGCATCGATGCGTCGACATCGAACAGTGTCACCCTGCCCGGCTTCACCCGTTTCGATGGCGCGCTGTATTACCAGGTCAACAAGGACCTGGCGCTGCAAGTGAACCTGGAAAACATGCTGGACAAACAGTATTTCGCCTCGGCGCACAACGACAACAACATCACGCCCGGCGCGCCGCGCGCGATCCGGGTCGGCTTGAGCGCCAAATTCTGATGTCAGCCTAAGCGGGGCAGATCGCCGGGTGTGATGTGTACCAGCCGATCGCCTGTTGCAAGCCGCGCGCGATATCGTGCGTGGGCGCATAACCGAGCAAGGCCGCCGCTTTCGAAATGTCGGCTTGCGAATGGCGCACATCGCCGCTGCGAAACTCCGCATAATGCGGTGCGTAGTGGTGCAGATGCGGATAGCGCTCGATCAAGAGTGCGCGCATCATCGCGAACAGCGCATTGAGACTGGTGCGTGCATTGACCGCCACGTTGTAGACTTGATTGATGGCGGCCGGGTTGTCGCTCAGGGCCGCGAGCAAATTGGCTTGAACCGCATTGCCGACATAACAAAAATCGCGACTGCTTTCGCCATCGCCATTGATGTACAGCGGACGCGCATGCATCATCGCTGCGATCCAGTGCGGGATGACGGCGGCGTAAGCGCCCTCCGGATCCTGGCGCGGTCCGAAGATGTTGAAGTAGCGCAGCCCGATTGTCTCCATCGCGTAGCAGCGCTGGAATACATCGGCATACAATTCATTGATGTACTTGGTCAGTGCATAAGGCGACAAGGGCTTGCCGATGCAATCCTCGGTCTTCGGCAAGCCGGGATGGTCGCCATAGGTGGCGCTGGAGGCGGCATAGATGAAGCGCTTGACCTGTGCATCGCGCGCCGCCGTGAGCATGTTCAGATAACCGCTGACGTTGATGTCGTTGCTGGTGATCGGGTCCTGGATCGAGCGCGACACCGAACCGATGGCGGCCTGGTGCAGCACATAATCGATATTGCGGCACGCATCTGCACAGGTCGGCAGCGAGCGAATGTCGCCTTCGATGAAATCGAAACCTTGCCAGGCGCGCTCGCCCACCGCACTCCTGACTTGATCCAGATTGTGCCGATAGCCGGTGATGAAATTATCCAACCCCGTGACGCGCTGCCCCAACCCCAGCAATGTTTCGAGCAAATTGGAGCCGATGAAGCCAGCCACGCCGGTGATCAGCCAGCGATATTGATTTTGCTGCAGATGTTCGCGCGCGCCCTGGTAAGGCACGACCGCCAGTGCCATCTCGTCTTGTTCCATCACAGTCTCCAGACATTGAGGCCGGTCTCGCGTAGCGCTTGCTGGTCGAAGTGTGACTTGACATCGATGAAGCAGCCGTGTGCGATCACTTTTGCGCGGTAGTCATCGAGCGACCTGGCCGTCAACTCGCGGTGCGAAACCGCGCTGATGATCGCATCGGCGCGCGGCAGTTGCTCCCAGCTTTCCAGCGTCAAGCCATATTCATCAAAAGCATCTTGCGCATCGGCGACCGGGTCGTGCACATGCACTTGCAGACCGTAGGACTGCAGTTCATTGATCATGTCGACCACCTTCGAATTGCGCAAATCGGGACAATTTTCCTTGAACGTCAGGCCCAGCACATTGACGCAGGACCCTTTGAGCTTGAAGCCGGCGCGCACCATTTCCTTGACTGTTTTTTCAGCGATGAATTTGGCCATGCCATCGTTGATGCGGCGCCCTGCAAGGATCACGTGCGGATGATAGCCGAGCATTTCCGATTTATGGGTCAAGTAATACGGATCGACGCCGATGCAATGGCCACCCACGAGTCCGGGGCGAAATGGCAGAAAATTCCACTTGGTGCCGGCCGCTTGCAATACTTCCAGCGTATCGATGTCGAGCCGGTCGAAGATGATCGCCAACTCGTTCATCAACGCGATATTGAGATCGCGCTGGGTATTTTCGATGACCTTGGCCGCCTCTGCCACCTTGATGCTCGAGGCCCGGTACACGCCGGCAGCGACGACGTTCTGGTAAAGATGGGCTACCTTGTCGAGCGTTTCGGCATCGTCGCCAGAGACCACCTTGCGGATCGTTGCCAGCGTATGTTCCTTGTCGCCGGGGTTGATGCGCTCGGGCGAGAAGCCGACATGAAAATCGGTTTTCCAGCGCATTCCAGAGTGTTTTTCCAGCAGAGGAACGCAAATTTCCTCGGTGGCACCGGGATACACGGTCGACTCGAAGATGACGATCGCGCCGCGCTTCATGTTTTTTCCGACCGATATGCTGGCCCCGATCAACGCCGAAAAGTCGGGATTGTGCGCGTTGTCGACCGGTGTCGGCACCGCCACCACGATGAAGTCAGCCAGCCCCAGTTCGCCGGGGTCGGCACTGACGCTGAGCGACTTGGCGGCACGAAATTGCTCAGTTGACACTTCCCCGGTAGGGTCGATGTAACGTTGATAACTATCTATCTTTCTGGTCGACAAATCAAAACCGATCGTACGCTGGCGCATCCCGAAAGACACGGCCAATGACAATCCGACATAACCTAGTCCCACCACAGCGACGACGTCCATAGCACTCACCCAGAAGATAGAGATCATTAAGAAGACCGAGCAGGCAGCTTGGCCAGGCAACGACGGTAGCGTCCGTCTCGAATCATGTTAAGGTTCGAAAAAAATGCATTATTGAGTAGGAACAAGTGAGCATCCATTGCGTCAAAATGAGCAAACAAGAAAATGATGAAATGATTGATGACTATCAACGAGCTGGGCATGCAATCTTTCTACTCTGACACGATCGGTCCATTTGCGGCCGGGCGAACAGGAGAGAACGATGGCACGACACGGCATGGGTTTGACGGCGCGATGCGCAACGACCATAGTCACGGCACTATTGCTGACAAATATGGTCGCCTGCAAGTCCTCGACAAGCACCGATGAATTGCTGGCTGAAGCGCAACAATATCGACAAAAAGGCGACAAGAAAGCCGCCATCATCCAGTTGAAGAATTTGCTGCAACAACAGCCGAACCATGCTCAAGCCCGCCTTTTGCTGGGTCGGCTGTATGTCGAATCAGGCGATCCGGTATCGGCTGAGAAGGAGCTGCGCAAGGCGAGCGCGCTGGGCGCCCAAGATGTCATGCCGGCACTGGGCAAGGCGTTGCTGATGCAGGGGCAATTCGACAAGGTGCTCGCTGAAATCACGCAAGATGCGCGCAATCCGGACCTGGTCGAGATCACCATCTTGCATGCCAATGCGCAACTTGGCTTGGCCAATGTGGCCAAAGCAAAGGCATTGTTCGAGCAAGTGCTTGAAAAAAATCCAGATGTCAGCGATGCCTTGCTTGGCTTGGCAAGAATCGCGGTTGCTGCCCAACAACTCGATGTTGCAACCAGGCTGATCGAGCACGCGCTGAAAAAAAATCCCGAGTCCATCGATTGCCTGCGCTTTAACGGCGATCTGTTGCGGATGCAAGGCAAGAACGACGCCGCGTTCGCCGCTTACAGCAAGATACTGAAACTGAAGCCGGACAACATCCAGGCCCATCTCGATATCGCCAATTTATCGATTCAGTTCGGGAAATTTGCCGATGCCAAAGCGGCGCTCGAGGCCGCGCGCAAGATCGCACCCAATCATCTTCTGATCGTCCATACCCAGGCGATGCTCGATTATCGCGAAGGAAAGTTCAAGCCGGCGATGGAGTCGCTGCAACAAGTGCTGCGCGTGGTGCCCGATCACATGCCCAGTTTGCTGCTGATGGGGACGGTACAAATGGCGCTGGGTTCGGATCAACAGGCGGAATTGTATCTGCGAAAATTCATCGACATCAGCCCTGGAGATGTTTATGCAAGCAAAATGCTGGCCGCGATTGCATTAAAAAACAATAATCCGGAAGCGGCGATCGAGTTGCTGCAGCCTTTGCTGGAAAAGGAAAAAAATGATGCCGGCTTGCTGGCGATGGTAGGCGACGCCCATATGCGCACGCTGCATTACAGCAAGGCCGCCGATTATTTTCAGAAAGCCAGCGATCTGGCGCCGCAATCAGCCAAATTGCACATGGCTATCGGCATCAATCGCCTGAGTCTGGGTGAAAACGCGCGCGCGATCGCAGAACTGGAGCGCGCCGCCAGCATCGAGACCAAAGGCACCGAGGCTGGCACCTTGCTCGTGATGATGTATTTGCGCAACAAGGAGCATGACAAGGCGCTCGTTGCAGTGAATGCGCTGGAACGTCAACAGGACAAGAATCCGGTGGTGGCCAATTTGAAGGGCGGCGTCTTTCTAGCCCGGCAGGATATAGCCAGTGCACGCGCCAGTTTTCAGCAGGCGCTGGCGCTCGATGCGGGATATTTGCCGGCGCTGGATAATCTGGCGCAACTTGATCTGCTGGACAAGAAACCGGAGCAAGCCAGGCAACGCTATGAGGCTGCGCTGGCCAAGGACAAGAAAAATGCCGGCTTGATGACTGCACTGGCACAATTGGCTGCAGGGCAAGGCAATAACGCTGACATGATTCGCTGGCTGGAACGCGCCGCCAGCGACAATCCGGATGCGCTGCCGTCGGCATTGTTGCTGGCCGATGCATACCAGCGCTCAGGCGCAAAGGAAAAAGCGCTGACGCTGATACAAAAAATCCAATCGGCGAACCCGTCCCATGCGGGTGCGCTGGGCTTGCTGGCGGAGATACAGTTCGGCAATGGAAAATATAATCAAGCACTGGAAAACTATCGCAAACTGGCGACCATGAAGCCCGATTCTGCTGCATTGCAGATGCGTATCGCGCGCGTCCAGGTCGAGCAAAAAGACTTCGACGGCGCACTCGAATCGGCGCGCAATGCGATCGCGCTGCAAAACGATGCGCTGGAAGCACAAGCGCTTGCGGTGGCCCTCTTGATCAAGAAAAGCAGCTTTCCGGAAGCACTCGCAATTGCAAAAACGGCGCAACAGCAGCGCCCCTCCAGTTCGGCCGGGCTGATGTTCGAAGGTGATACCTTTGCTGCGCAAAACAAGCTGCCCGATGCGCTACAGGCTTACGAGCGCGGCTTCAAAATCAACAAGGATGGCAATGTGCTCCTCAAGATCCACCGGTCGCTGACGCAAGCCGGGAAGCAGCAAGAAGCCGATGCGCGTCTCGTGCAGTGGCTGCAGGAACACCCGAGCGACCTGGCAATCAGGTTTTATTTTGCCGGCACCAAACTATCTAAAAAGCAATACAAGCTGGCCATGCTGGAATATGAAAAAATCATTGCGCAAGACCCGAAGAACGTGATTGCACTCAACGACATGGCATGGAGTTGCCAACAGGAAAAAGACAGCCGGGCGAGTTCATTTGCCGAGCGTGCTTACGCTCTCGACGCCGGCAATCCCGCCGTTCTCGATACGCTGGGCTGGATTTTGCTTGAGGCTGGTGACACTGCCCGCGCCGTCTCCCTGTTGCAAAAAGCCAGCGCGCTGGCGCCAAAGGCATCCGAAATCCGCTATCACCTGGGGATGGGACTGGTGAAAGCAGGTGACCGCCGTGGCGCGCGCACACAATTTGAGCAATTGCTAGCCGAGAACAAGAATTTTTCCAGACGCTCGGAAATAGAAACCATGCTGGCTCAACCATAAGACTGGTGCCATGCAGGTGCAATACAAGACGATGCCGGGCATGCGTGCCATCGCCAGCAAATTGCTCGCGTCCGGCTTCGGCATTGTTTTTTTGTATGCTGCGAGCCGTTATCCGCTGCCAGCGATCTGGCTGGTTCCGATTTTTTTGCTCTATGCCATCTTGCTCGGATGGCGCATCCAGCTTTGCCTGTTTGCATTGCCTGCGCTATTGCCGATCCTCGATCTGGCGCCATGGACCGGCTGGTTTTTCGTCGAAGAAATTGACTTGTTGCTGCTGCTGACGGCAGCACTTGGTTACTGGAAAATGACTGCATGCCCATCTGGCGCGCGCCTGCCCGTATGGGCATATCCATGCCTGCTTGCCCTCACGCTGGCGTATGCGATCGGGATCTGGCGCGGCTTGTTGCCGCTCTCGACCATCGACGCCAATTCCTTCACCGATTATCTGAGCCCTTACAACAGCTTGCGGGTCGGCAAGAGCTGGTTTTGGGCCATGGTCTTGCTGCCGATACTGCTGCGTTGCAGCGGTCCCAAGCTGGTCAATATCGAGCGCTACTTCATTCCAGGTATGCTGACCGGACTCGCGCTTGTTGCCTGCGCTGCCGCCTGGGAACGCTGGGTATTTCCGGGCTTGATGAATTTTTCCAGCGACTATCGCACCACCGCGCCATTTTCTGGCATGCACACCGGCGGCGCGGCGCTCGATGGCTACCTTGCGCTCAGCTTTCCGTTGCTGTCGATCTGGTTGCTGGCGCGCCAGTCGCAGCGCAAGGTGGCAGCTGCCCTTGTTTTGCTGGCGGCCGGCGGTTACGCCGGTTTGAGCACTTTTTCGCGCGGCCTGTATGGCGCCTATGCCTGCTCGGCGGCGATCATGGCCATGCTCCTGGTGGCGCCGGCGCTCAAAAAACAATCCTGGACCAGCATGCGGCGCCTGGCCGGGGCCATCGGCCTCATGGCGCTGATCATGTATGCGCTGTTCGATGTATTTTCCAGCGCCGGTTATCGTGGTTTCGCCGCCGCGCTGGCCTTGCTGCTGGCCGCGGCAGTGCTGGGGACGCTGCACATCGGGTGGCAGCTATGGCCAACCACCTTGCTGTGCAGTATCGCGATCGAGGCCACACTGGGCAGCCTGCTGTCGCTGAACTTGGCTGCGCGCGGCATGCTCAAGCCGCCCTATCTGCTGTTCATTGTGTCAGCGCTCGCATTCGCTGCAACTGTTGTCGCTGGGCGCCATCGCAAGGTCTTGATCCTGATCGGATTCTGGTGCATGGCGCTGAGCGCGTCATGGATAGGCTATCACTGGAGCGGAGCCGCTGCATTGGGTCCCATTGGGCTCATTGTCGCACTCGCCTTGGCGTTAACGGCAATCAATGCCAGGGCGGGTCTTTGGCATATCGAGCGCAGCAGCGTCGCACTGGCCGCCTCGATCGCCATCGCGCTCGCATTGATGATTCCTTTTTCGGCCAGTTATTATGCGCTCGAACGCTTCGGCAGCAGCCGCAACGATCTCGACGACCGGATCCGGCACTGGACGCAAGTGCTGGGCATCATGGATACGGATCTCACGACGCAAGCACTGGGCATGGGAACGGGAAAATTCCCCATCACTTATCGCTGGCGCAATCCGATCGGTGAATTGCCTGGGTCCATGAGTTACATGGATGAAAATACCAACCGCTATCTGCGCCTTTTTGCCCCGCACTATCCGGCCGGATATGGCGAAGTGCTGCGCCTGTTGCAGCGCTTGCCGATACGCCCCAACACCGACTATCTGCTGACATTCGATATCCGGCGCCAGGATGAGCGCTCCGGATTGAACATCGCCATCTGCGAACGCCTGCTGCTCTACCCGAAAAATTGCGTGCCTGCGCCGCTCGATGTGCTGCCGTTGGGACCAAATTGGCAGCATCGCACGCTGCGGCTCGCTTCCGCCGGGCTCGGTGCTGCCAGTTGGCTTGCCCGTGCGCCGGCCCAGATCGAGATCGCCGTCGGCGGCGACCTTGGCTTCATCGATATCGACAACATCAGTTTGCGCGAAGAAATTTCAGACCTCGAGTTGATACGCAATGGCACATTTTCACATGGCAATGACGGCTGGTTCTTCAGCAGTGACCGCCACCACTTGCCCTGGCATGCAAAAAACATGGCCCTGAACCTGTATTTCGAGCTCGGCTGGCTGGGTCTGTTGTCATTTTTTAGCCTGTTGCTTTGCGCAATCATCCATCTGCTGGCGCAAGCTGCGCGTGGCGACATCGGCGCCGCGAGCTATCTTGCCGCCTTGATCGGTTTTCAGATCGTGGGCCTGTTCGACAGCCTGCTCGATGTTCCCCGCCTCGCCCTGCTGTTTTATCTGCTGCTGTTGGTCGCGCTGATGCGACCAGAGCGCCCTCATCCCCAGCAACTTCGAAAGTCGCCGCCATGACCTTGTACCAGATCCTGCTCTCGATCGGCCTCGTTGCGCTACCAGGCTTTTCGCTCGCGCAAGCGGGCACCGAACTGGCGCGCGTGATCGGGGCCGTCAAGCCATCGATCGTCGGCATCGGCAGCTTTCAAAAACTGCGCAGTCCGGCAGTCATTTTTGCCGGTACCGGCTTTGTCGTCGGCGATGGTTTGACGGTGCTGACCAATGCCCACGTGGTGCAAGAGATCATCAACAGCGAACAGAAGGATGTGCTGGGGATCATGATCGGCGCGCAAGAATCGGTCCAGTTTCGCAGCGCCACGCTGGTGGCGCTCGACTTGGAACACGACCTGGCGCGACTGACGATTGTCGGCCCTGCGCTGCCTGCGATGCAGGTAGGCGATTCCACCAGTGTTTTGGAAGGGCAAGCCATGGCCTTTACCGGCTTTCCGCTCGGACTGGTCCTGGGTTTGCACCACGTCACTCACCGCGCACTGGTCTCTGCGATCACGCCGGTGGTACTGCCATCGATGAGCGCCCGGCAATTGAATCAGCGCCTGATCACCCAATTGCAAAAACCGCTCTACACGGTATTCCAGCTCGATGCGACCGCCTATCCGGGCAGCAGCGGCAGCCCGCTGTATGACCCGGAAACCGGACTGGTCTACGGCGTCATCAACATGGTCTATGTCAAGGGCTTGAAGGAGTCTGCGATCACCAATCCCAGCGGCATTACTTACGCGATTCCAGCCAGTTTCATCAAACCCATGCTGGACCGGAAATGACATGTCAGCTTTTTTTACAGCGCTGACTGACTCCGACTTTGCTCAACCGATGCAAGTTGTTGCAAAGCGTCGAATTTTCTTACAGATCCCTTCTGAAAAACAAAAAAATTAAATACAAGCAATTGAATATAAAAGGATATTTCAAGTGGCATGTTCTTTGCTGAAAAGGATGTGGATGCTGCTGCTGGGCAAATGTCAGCAAATGCTTCCACCCCTTGGAAACCATTTACAGGAATAAATGATGAAGAAAGCACTTTTGGCACTGGCGATGCTGGGCTCCATCGGCGCCGCCACCAATGCCCAGGCCTATGCCTATGCTTATGCCTTTGATCAGGTCTCGAATCTGTCCATGCTTCCGGATATCTCAACGCCGGGCATCAGCATATTGACCCCTGTGAGCAACAATTCGAGTGCGCTTGCTTGCTTGAACAGTACTTGCGTCACCACGGGTGGACCTGGAATTCATGATGCGCCACCGGCGCTGGTCGGCACGATGACGCCTGCTTATCTAAACAACAGCTATGGCACTCATGAGGCGAATGCGACGGCATTTTCACTGGCCGATGCCGACATCACCAGCACTGCCGGATTTATGAGTTCAGCGCGCAACTTCGCCGAAGCTAAGCTGATAAGCAATAGCTCGGCCAACGGCAGTGCAGGCAATTCGTCGATCCAGTCGATCCAGTTCACGGTAGGCGCCACCGGCGGTATCTTGAACTTCAGCTTCAACGCAGCGCCCCTGCTGCGCGCCTTCGTAACTTCCGGTTCCGAGATACCGACTGCGGCACAGGCCGCGCTGTCTGCCAGCATCAACATCGTCGGCGACCTGAGCAATCCTCTAGGGTCGAGGGGCATCGTGTTCAACTGGGCGCCCGATGGCATCGTGGGAGCAGTTAGCTCTGGCACCAATATAGTGGGTGGCGTCGAAACCAAGGATTCCTTCACCCTCAACACGTCGGTCACGGCCACGACCGCCGCCCCCACACCTGCAGACTACCTCCCTATCCAGTGCCCGGTTGCGGCTCCCTGTTTCGCTGCCCATACGAGCACTCTGGTGGCCGGTCTTTACACGCTCAATGTCGTGATGAATGAACAGGACAACGTGCTGCTGGTACCGGAGCCAGGCAGCATCCTGTTGCTCGGCATTGGCTTGGCGGGACTCGGCGGCGTCACCCGCCGGCGCAGCATCAGCCCTACCTTGCCTGCATGAAGGTCTGGTCATGCTCAAGCCATCGTATCTGTCATCCGTTTTGTAGACGCTGGCATTGGCTGAAATATTTTTCGCTCTGCGCCATCGCAAGATCCTGGCCCTGAGCGCATTCTGGTGCACGGCGCTGAGCGAGCGCCCTGTAATTGAATCAGCGCATGATCACCCAATTTCAAAAGCCGCTCTGCGCGGTATTCCAGTTCGATGCGAAAGCCTATCCCGGCGGCATCACTGGCGCGATTCCAGCCAATTTCATCGGCCCCATGCTGGAGCGGAAATGACATCTAGACTTTTTCACAGCGTTGACCAATTCCAACTTTGTGCAACCGAAGCTGGTGCTGCAAAGTGTCGAACTTTCTTACAACGCCTGTAAAAAAACGGTAGGGATAAATACAAGTTATTGAAAATAAAAGAATATTTTAAATGGCATGCTATTTGCTGAAAGGGGACATGGAGGCGCTGGTGAGCACATTTCAGCGGATGCTTCTACCCATTGGAAACTATTTACAGGAGAAACATGATGAAGAAAACACTTTTGGCACTGGCGATGCTCGGCTCATTCGGCGCCGCCACCAATGCTCAGGCCGCTCTCTCTCCCTATGACTATGCCGTCGCCTATGACCAGATCTCGAATCTGAACATGCTTCCAGGATCCACAGGCATCAGCATCTTGCCGACAGTGATCAACAATTCGAACGCGCTTTCTTGTTTGAACGGCAGTTGCGTGACCACGGGTGGATCGGGAATTCAAAACGCGCCGCCGGCGCTGGTCGGCACGATCACGGTTCCGGGCCCGTATGCGGACAATGCCTACATCTTGCCGCTCGCGACCACCCATGAAGCGAATCCGACAGCTTTTTCAGTATCGGATGCCGACATCACCAGCACTGCCGGCTTGATCAGTTCGGCGCGCAACTTCGCTGAAGCCAAACTGATGGGCAACAGTTCAGCGAACGGCAGCGCGGGCAATTCGTCGATCCAGTCGATCCAGTTTTCGGTAGGCACCGCCGGCGGTTTCTTCAACTTCAACTTCAACGCCGCACCTTACCTGCGCGCCTTCGTGAGCCCTGGCACGCTGGTACCGACTTCGGCGTTGGCCGCGCTGTCTGCCAGCATCAACATCGTCGGCGACGTGAGCAATCCTCTAGGGTCGAGGGGAATCGTGTTCAACTGGGCGCCCGATGGCATCGTGGTTCCAGTTACTGTCGCCAATCCATCAAATATAGTGGGTGGCGTCGAAATCACGGATTCCTTCACCCTCAACACGTCGGTCACCGCCACGAACTTCTCCCCCACACCTGCAGACTACTTCCCGACCACGACCGGGTGCACGGTTCTTGCTCCCTGCTTCGCTGCCCGTACGAACAATCTGGTGGCTGGTCTTTACACGCTCAATATCGTGATGAACGAAAACGATAACCTGCTGCTGAACATCCCTGAACCAGGCAGCATCCTGTTGTTCGGCATAGGTTTGGCTGCGCTCGGTGGTTTTACCCGCCGGCGCAGCATCAGTCCTGCCTTGCCTGCATGAAGGATGCAGGACCGGTATCATTAATGAAAAACCCGCGCAGCACGCGGGTTTTTCAATTCAAAGGTCAGCAGCGTCAGAAAAAACTTTCCGGGATCACCAGCACATCGCCCGGGCGCATCGAGATGTTGGCCGAAATGTCGCCATCGCGCACCAGATCGTGCAGCCGGACCTTGAATTTTTTCTGTGCACCGTCGACGGTGCGGATGATGCTGGCCCTGTTGCCAGCAGCAAAATCGGTAATCCCCCCCACCGCAATGAGCACGTCCATCAGCGACATGCCCTGGCGATAAGGCAAGGCTTGCGGACGCGCTGCCTGGCC
>CANFGA010000039.1 GCA_947446335.1 Oxalobacteraceae bacterium
ACGCTGATACGCGGATGTCTCGTTTCATTGATTGGTTCGATCTCCATAATATGGAACTTCGATACCGGATTATTCATCATTATTGGATATGGTGCTTATCTGGTTGCACGCTTGATCACTGTTCTTCCGATATGCCGGCACCTACTTCGGCTAGAAGTAGTTGATCGATGGAGTCCGAAAGATTATTCGGCCGCCATTGTGTTTCATGTTTTGATTACTTTGGTCATAGTTACCGGATTTTTAACTGTATTATCTTGGAAGGCGCAGCAGTCGCTTGATCTGTTTTTACTATTCAAATATCAGAAAATATTCTATAGCCTTGGGTTCATGATGCTGCCACTGCCACGACAATTGGATCCATGGATGTCCGTGTTAGGGGTGTACCTTCTTGGGTTGGTTACTTCATTAGTAGCGTGGCGCCATCGCGCCCCTCAAGTCAGGGACGACGTTCTGTTCTATTTGAGTATGCTAGGAATTGGCTTGTTTGTATATTATCAAGGCCGATCGCATGTTCTTAATCTAGTAAACGTTTTCTGGCCTGTGATTTTGATTGGGGCACTTCTAGCCGACGAATCTCTTCGAGCCCTTCGCGCGCGACTGCTTCCAATGACGCAAATTTGGCTTCCGATCGCTGCGATTTCACTTCTGTTTTTGGCGTGTGCAAGCTTTCTAATCCACGTTCCTGATCTGTTGCGCGATACTGTCAAACGGTTTACTACGCGTGGAGTGACGGAAGAGAAATTTGTAAGCGACGAGCTTGCCTTCATACGAAGACACGCTGTTGGTCAACGTGAATGCCTAATACTGTCTCAACGGCAAGGGATTTATTATGCTGAGTCGGGACTCGCATCGCCTCTAAAGGGGCCAGGACTCGCTGAAATGATTTTGACTACAGATCAGGATCAGTTAGTTGCCAATATACTAAGTGGAGATATTCGGTGCATCTTTCTAGGAATCGGTGAATTTAGCTATGCTGGCTTTAAATTAGATATGCAGAAAATGCAGAAGAAATACTCAATAATTTCTAAAAATTCTCAAAATACTATGCAATATCTGGAACCAAAATCATAACGCTGCAGTATTCTGCCTGGTAGTGATGGTGTTGTGGTGCTTGCCATGTTATCGACAATGGTCGAGAAGATGAGCCGCGATCTAGTGTTTGATCGTCTAGACGCTGCGTGCGACTTTGAATTCAATCCCAAGCAGTTCGTGCTGGAGGCGGATGACTTGCCGTCGTAGCGCTGTTCCAGGTGCCTTGCGGCTCTATTCGTGGAGGTTCAATCGGGGGCATACTGCCGCTCAAGTTGGTTGATGATACTGCGCCCCGATTGAGCCTGGCACCCGATGCCACTGCGGTGCAACGGGGGGCTTTTTAATGCTTCCGATCCACCGCAAACGCGCACAGCTGCAACAACGATTGCTTGTAGGCGCTGTCGGGCAAGTCTTCGATGGCGTCGGCGGCGCGTTTGGCGGCCACGTTGGCCTTGTCGCGGGTATAGGCCAGGGCGCCGCTGCTGGTGATGGCGGCCAGGACGGCGTCGAACTGCTGTTCGTCGCCTTGTTCGATGCAGGCGCGCACCAGGGCGCGCTCTTGCTCGGTGCCGTTTTCGAGCAGGTAGATCAACGGCAGCGTTGCTTTTCCTTCACGCAAGTCGTCGCCGACGTTCTTGCCGATTTCAGCGGCGTCGCCGGCATAGTCGAGCACATCGTCGATCAGTTGGAACGCGGTGCCCAGCGAGCGACCGTATTCGCCCGCTGCTGCGATGTCATGCTCCGAGGCGCCTGCGATCAGGGCGCCCAGTTCGGCTGCCGCTTCGAACAGTTTCGCGGTCTTGCAGCGGATCACTTCCAGATAGCTGTCTTCGCTCAGATCCGGGTCGTGCATGTTCAGCAGCTGCAACACTTCGCCCTCGGCGATGACGTTGGTGGCATCCGACAAAATCTGCATCACGCGCATGTTGTCGAGCGCGACCATCATCTGGAACGAGCGCGAGTGGAGGAAGTCGCCCACCAGCACCGAGGCCGCATTGCCGAACAGCGCATTGGCGGTCTGGCGCCCGCGCCGCATCGACGATTCGTCGACGACGTCGTCGTGCAGCAAGGTGGCAGTGTGGATGAATTCAACCACGGCCGCCAGTTCATGGTGGGCCGTGCCGTCATAGGCATGCGCCTTGGCAATCAGCAAGACCAGCGCCGGGCGTATGCGTTTGCCGCCGGCACTGATGATGTATTCCGCAATCTGGTTCACGAGGCTGACCTCGGAATGCAGTTTGCGGCGGATCACCGTGTCAACGGCCGTCATGTCGGCGCCGATCGTGGCTGTGATGGTGTTTTGAGTAGCGTTTTTGATAGCGGCAGACAAGGCGAACCTGCAATAGACTGTGGGTGCGGGGATTATACGTCATGGGGCCCGCGTCATGGGGGCTGCTCATTCTACCGGCGGCCCCTGTTGGCCATGGCAGCATGTGCGCCGCCTTCGCCGCGGTCGACATACCACGATCGCGCATTTTTGCAAATAGTTTTTGACGATATTTGCGATCCCATGTATAATTTCAGGTCCTTATGTTTCAGCGCAGATGTTTGTGTTGAGCATGGAATTCTTTCAACATCCAGATGAGGTTTCAAATCATGTACGCGGTCATAAAAACCGGTGGCAAACAGTATAAAGTTGTCGCTGGCGAAAAACTTAAAGTAGAACAGATACCGGCAGACATTGGTTCCGAAATCACCATCGATCAAGTACTCGCAGTAGGAGCGGGCGACACCATCAAGTTTGGTGCCCCATTGGTCGAAGGTGCAACGGTACTGGTGACGGTTGTGGCGCATGGTCGCCATGATAAGGTCAAAATTTTCAAGATGCGCCGTCGTAAGCATTACCAAAAGCATCAAGGCCATCGTCAGAATTTTACCGAAATCCAAATCGTCTCGATCAACGGCTAAGCTGCTGTTCGAACCAATCAGTTATCAAGGAGTCTTAAATGGCACATAAAAAAGGCGGCGGCACCACGCGCAACGGCCGCGATTCAGAGTCAAAACGACTCGGCGTCAAGGTCTACGGTGGTCAATCGATCAATGCTGGCGGCATCATCATTCGTCAACGCGGCACGCCAGTGCGCGCCGGCGAAGGCGTTGGCATGGGCAAGGATCACACCCTGTTTGCGCTGATTCCAGGCAAGGTGAAATTCATCGTCAAGGGTGCCAGCCAGCACCAGTTCGTTACCATCGTTCCAGCGGCTGCGGCCGAAGCAGTAGCTGCGTAATACGCGTAGCGTAATCGCATGATGTAAGGCGCAAGCCTTCAATCGAAAGGCTCTGCCCAAGGTAGAGCCTTTTTAGTTTTATGGCGGCACACAACATGAAGTTTATCGACGAAGCAAAAATCGAAGTCATCGCGGGCGATGGCGGCAATGGCTGCGCATCTTTTTGTCGCGAGAAATTCCGACCTTTTGGCGGACCTGATGGTGGCGATGGCGGCAAGGGCGGCTCGATCTGGGCCGTGGCCGATCGCAACATCAACACGCTGGTCGATTTCCGTTTCTCCAAGATGCACAAGGCCAGAAATGGCGAAGCCGGCCGTGGCGCCGATTGCTACGGCAAGGGCGCCGACGACATCCACCTGCGCATGCCGGTCGGGACTTTGATCGTCGATAACGGCAGCGGCGAGATCATCGCCGACCTGACCGAGCACGGCCAGATCGAATTGCTGGCCAAGGGCGGCGAGGGCGGATGGGGCAATATCCATTTCAAGTCGTCGACCAACCGCGCCCCGCGCCAAAAAGGCGAAGGCAAGGAAGGCGAACGGCGCGAATTGCGTCTTGAATTGAAGGTGCTGGCCGACGTCGGTCTGCTGGGCATGCCGAACGCCGGCAAGTCGACCTTCATTTCGGCGGTATCGAATGCGCGCCCGAAGATCGCCGATTATCCGTTCACGACGCTGCACCCGAACCTGGGCGTGGTGCGCGTATCGCACGAGAAGAGCTTTGTGATCGCCGACATTCCCGGCTTGATCGAAGGCGCTTCCGAGGGCGCCGGGCTGGGCCATCAATTCCTGCGCCATCTGCAGCGCACCGGTTTGCTGCTGCATATCGTCGACCTGGCGCCGTTCGAGACCAATGTCGATCCGGTCAAGGAAGCGAAGGCACTGGTGAAGGAATTGAAGAAGTACGACGAGTCGCTGGTCGACAAGCCGCGCTGGTTGGTGCTGAACAAGCTCGACATGGTGCCGGACGAAGAGCGCAAGAAGATCGTCAAGGACTTCGTCAAGCGTTTCGGCTGGAAGGGTCCGGTGTTCGAAATTTCGGCGCTGAACCACAACGGTTGCCCCGAACTGGTGAATGCGATCTATCAGCATCTGGACGAGAAGAAGCGCACCGAAATTCGCGCCGAAGAAACCCAGATGACGGAAGAGGCGCGCGGCATTTCGTCGATCGATCCGGATGATCCGCGCTTCAAGATTCTCGACTAAAAGCCAGTGCTTGCCGCCAGTTTTTTTGCGGCAGATCCGATCCAGACGCAGCGCGTCGCCGATTTGACTCGGTGATGTGGCTGCGTTTTTTTTTGAAAGTATTCGTTCGATGAAATCCGTGATCCAAAAAGCAGGCCGCATCATCATCAAGGTGGGTTCTTCGCTGGTGACCAACGACGGGCGCGGGCTGGACCATGCGGCGATTGCGCGCTGGGCAACCCAGATCGCCGACTTGCGCGCACGCGGCAAGGAAGTGGTGCTGGTCAGTTCGGGCGCGATCGCCGAGGGCATGTTGCGCCTCGGTTTCGAGCAGCGCCCGACTGATATTCACGAATTGCAAGCCTGCGCCGCCGTCGGCCAGATGGGGCTGGCGCAAATCTATGAATCGAGTTTTCGCGCCCATGGCGTGGGCACGGCCCAGGTGCTCTTGACGCACGCCGATCTTGCCGATCGCGAGCGCTATCTGAATGCGCGCTCGACTTTGACCACGTTGCTGCGCCTGGGCGTGGTGCCGATCATCAATGAAAACGACACGGTCGTCACCGATGAAATCAAGTTCGGCGATAACGATACCCTGGGCGCCCTGGTGGCGAACCTGATCGAGGCCGATGCTTTGGTGATTTTGACCGACCAGCAAGGCTTGTTCAGCGCCGACCCGCGCAAAGACCCGACTGCGCACCTGATTGCGCTGGCCCAGGCCGGCGATCCGGCGCTGGAAGCGATGGCCGGCGGCGCCGGCACCAGCATCGGGCGCGGCGGCATGCTGACCAAAATTTTGGCGGCCAAGCGCGCTGCCAGATCAGGCGCACACACCATCATCGCCTGGGGCCGCGACAGCGATGTGTTGACCCGCTTGGCAAATGGCGAGGCGATCGGCACCCAACTGACGGCGAAAACCGGGCGCCTGAAGGCGCGCAAGCAATGGATGACCGATCATTTGCACACCGCCGGCGAAGTGGTGCTGGACGCCGGCGCAGTGCAAAAGCTGACCCGGGAAGGCAAGTCGCTGTTGCCGGTGGGCGTGATCGCGGTGCGCGGCGAATTCGGGCGCGGCGCGGTGATCACCTGTGTCGGCGAAGATGGCCACGAACTGGCGCGCGGCTTGAGCAATTACACCAGCAGCGAAGCGCGCCGCATCATGCGCCGCCCATCCTCTGGCATCGAAGCGATCCTGGGCTTCTTGAACGGGCCGGAATTGATTCACCGCGACAACATGGTGCTCCTCTAATTCAGGTATCAGGCTCGCACAACGAGATTCATGTTGTGCGAACCTGGTACCTCTGACCAGAGTTGGTGTCAGGCTTATGGTACCTGTCACACAGAAGTCGGCGCCGGTGTCTTTTCCTTGTAATCGCACAAGTCGGCGATCATGCAATTCCAGCAGTGTGGCTTGCGCGCGGTGCAAGTGTAGCGTCCGTGCAGGATCAGCCAGTGGTGGGCGTCGTGCAAGAATTCCTTCGGGATCACTTTCAGCAGCTTGTGCTCGACGACGACGACATCTTTCCCGGGAGCCAGACCGGTGCGGTTCGAGACCCGGAAAATATGGGTGTCGACTGCCATCGTCGGATGGCCGAATGCTGTGTTGAGCACCACGTTGGCAGTCTTGCGCCCGACGCCGGGCAGCGCCTCTAACGCCTCGCGCGTGGTGGGCACTTCGCTGCCGTGTTGTTCGACCAGTATCTGGCAAGTTGCGATGACGTGCTTGGCCTTGGTGCGAAACAGACCGATGGTTTGTATGTAGCCCATCAATTCATCGAGGCCCAGGTCCAGCATCGCCTGCGGCGTGTTGGCCACCTTGTACAATTCGCGTGTGGCCTTGTTGACCGAAACATCGGTAGCCTGGGCCGACAGCAGCACTGCGATCAGCAGCTCGAATGGCGTCTTGTACTCGAGTTCGGTGCGCGGCGCCGGATTGGCGGTGCGAAAGCGAGTGAATATTTCCTTGCGTTTGGCCGGGTTCATGCGCTGCCTTTTTCGTCGCTTTTTTTCTTCTCTTGTTCGATTTTTTCTTGCGTGGCTTGCTCGAGCTTGACGCGCGCACGCTCCATCGCGGCGGCGATGATGGCTCGCTTGCGTTCCTTTTCGGCGATTTCAGCCGGGGTATTGCTGGCTTCTTCGGACAATGCCTTCATTTTCAAGACCGCCTTGGCCGCCAGTCGCGCATCGTTTTCCTCGATGTCGCGCAACAGGCGCAGCGCGCGTAAATCGTGCCGTGCGCGCGCCTCTTGCGCCTGTTGCGCAGTCCACGCGTTCCAGCCGGTTTGTTCGTCGGTTACCGGATACATCACGATGCAATCGACCGGGCAGGGCGCCACACACAGGTCGCAGCCGGTACACAGGTCAGGCAGTATCGTGTGCATTTGCTTGGCGGCGCCGATGATGGCATCGACCGGACAAGCTTGTATGCACAGCGTGCAGCCGATGCACAGCGATTCATCGATGAAGGCAACCGGGCGCGGGCGCTCGAAACCGTTGACCGGGTTCAGTGGAATCACCTTGCGTCCCAACAAGTTGGCCAGGCGCGTCACGCCCTCGATGCCGCCGGGTGGACACTGGTTGATCTCGGCGCTGCCGTCAAAGATCGCTTCTGCGTAGGGCCGGCAAGCCGGATAGCCGCATTTGGTGCATTGTGTTTGCGGCAGCAAGTCTTCGATGGCGTCGGCGAGGGAGGTTGGGTCTGATGGTGGCACGGTGGGGTCTGGGGCGATGGTTTGCGTGGAGTAAAACGCCATTATCGGGCATCTGGACATCGGGTGCCAGGTTCAATCGGGCATGCAGCAGTCGCACCTTCGGCCTGGAACTTCGCTCCCCGATTGGGCTTGTCACCTTCGGCAATAAAAAACCGCCCGGCTGCGGTGGCAGCGGGGCGGTTTTTGCAGTGGCCTGGCTCGATAGCCTGGCCCTGAGCATCATTTCGATCAGGCGTGTTGCTTGATGAATGCCGTGATTTTCGGGCACACCAGTTCGCGCCAGCGGCGACCAGAGAAGATGCCGAAATGGCCGCATTCGGGCGCGACAAAGTCTTGCTGCATGTTGGCAGGAATACCGCTGCACAGTTTGTGGGCAGCCTGGGTCTGGCCGGCACCGGAGATGTCATCGAGTTCGCCTTCGACGGTGAACAGCGCGACATTCGTGATGTCTTGCGGGCGCACCAGGTTGCCGCCGACTTCCCAGGTGCCTTTTGGCAAGCTGAACTCCTGAAACACGGTCTTGATCGTTTCCAGATAGTATTCAGCCGGCATGTCGAGCACCGCATTGTATTCATTGTAGAACTGGCGGTGACCTTCGGCCGGATCGCCATCACCCGTCACCAGGTGCTGGTAGAACTCGCGGTGGCTTTGCGCGTGGCGTCCTGCATTCATCGCGATGAAGCCGGCATGTTGCAAGAAGCCTGGATAGACCTTGCGCCCTGCACCCGGGAAGTTTGACGGCACCGAGTAGATCACGGTGTTTTCGAACCACGAGAATTTCTTTTCGGTGGCCAGGTTGTTGACCTTGGTCGGCGATTCGCGTGGGTCGATCGGACCGCCCATCATCGTCATCGTCTTCGGCATCTTCGGATCCTTGGCGCTCGCCATCAGCGAGATCGCGGCCAGCACCGGTACTGTCGGTTGGCACACCGAAATCACATTCAGGTCCGGCGCCAGCAAGCGGATGAATTCCTGGACATAGAAAATGTAATCGTCGAGGTGGAAAGCGCCTTCGGCCAGCGGCACCATGCGGGCATCGGTCCAGTCGGTGATGTAGACATCATGTTCGGCCAGCAAGGATCGCACCGTATCGCGCAGCAGTGTCGAATGATGGCCGGACAATGGCGCAACCAGCAGCACTTTTGCTTGCTTCAGTGCAGCCTTGCCGTTCAAATCTTTCTTGAAGTGGATCAGGCGGCAAAATGGTTTGGTGACGATGACTTCTTCGATGATGCCCACGGTTGCGCCATCGATTTCGGTGGAGGCAATGTCGAATTGTGGCTTTTCATAGTCCTTGCCCAGTCGGTACATCAACTCGTAGCCGGCTGCAATCCGCTGTGAAAATGGGGAGTGGGCTAGTGGAGAGACTGGGTTGGCGAATAATTTGGAGGAGGCATCTGCCCACTGCATCAGCGGCGTGAGGAGTGAACGTTGCATTTCGTGCAAATGGTAGAGCATAAGTGATCCTTGTTGGGAACAACAGCGAGTGACATCATCGCGTATTTTAGTAAATCAATTATAGGGTATTTGTACAGCGCACATCTGCTTTATAGTGGTGCACTAAAATTCATGTGTTAAGTTTGCAACATATTCCAAAATGCAAAAAAGCAGCGTCGCCGCTGCTTATTGTATCTGCTGTCTTGCCTGGTCTCGATATCAGTCGAAGACCGGGCTTTCCACTCCCAGAATCTTGTGCAATTTTGGCGATGTGGTGGTGTATTGCATGTGAATTTTCTTGTCGGGGAAAATGTAGGGCGCCGCACCGAAGGCGGCCAGCGCTGCTTCGTGGAAGCCCGACAGGATCAGTTTTTTCTTGCCTGGATAGGTGTTGATGTCACCCACGGCAAATATGCCCGGCACGTTGGTCTCGAATTTTTCGGTATTGACAACCTTCAGTTGGCGCCGCTCAATGTCGAGGCCCCAGTCTGCGATCGGCCCCAGTTTTGGCGACAGGCCGAAAAATACCAGCAGCATGTCCAACGGCAGGCGGCGCGTGACGCCATCGGTGCCGGTGACCTTGATCTCGCTCAGGCGGCCATCACGGGTTTCGAAACCGGTGGCCTGGCCGATGATCAATTGCATTTCATAGTCGTCGCACAAGGCTTTCATCTTGCCCACCGATGCCGGAGCGGCGCGGAAATCGTCGCGCCTGTGCAGCAGCACCACCGATTCAGCCTTGCCGACAAAATTGAGTGCCCAGTCGAGTGCAGAGTCGCCACCACCGCAGATGACGATGTTCTTGCCGGTGAAAATGGCAGGATCCTTGACCTTGTAAAACAGTTGCGATCCTTCGAACTGCTCGATGCCATCGACCTTGATGGTGCGGGCCTGGAACGAGCCGACGCCGGCGGCGATGAAAATGGTTTTCGTCACGAAGCGCGTGCCGGTGCTGGTTTCAACGTCGAAACGGCCATCATCGCGGCGCTGCACCAGGCTCACTTCCTGACTCAGGTGAAAGGTCGGTGCAAACGGCTCGATTTGCTTGAGCAGGTTGTCGGTCAACTCCTGGCCGGTGCACACTGGCACGGCAGGGATGTCATAGATCGGCTTGTCCGGGTACAGTTCGACGCATTGGCCACCGACGACCGGCAGCGAGTCAATCACATGCGCCTTGATTTCCAGCAAACCCAGTTCGAATACCTGGAACAGGCCTACCGGACCGGCGCCGATGATGAGAGCATCGGTTTCGATGATGCTGTCGTTGACACTTGCATTCATGTTCATAACATTCCTGTTGATGCCTCTATGGGGGCCGTTTGTTACCTTCGACTCCATCCAGAGGGTGCAGGTTCAACGATGGCAGCGCCGCTGCGTCAGTGGCGGCAGGTGCAGGAAATCAGCGCACCAGCAGATGCATCTTTTCCTTGACGTCCTTGAACTGCTCGGCTTCCGGCAATGCCGCCTTGGTCTTCGTGATCGAAGGCCAGGTGCGCGCCAGTTCCACATTGAGCTTGATGAATTTTTGCTGGTCAGCCGGGACATCTTCCTCGGCAAAAATCGCGTTGACCGGACACTCCGCCACGCAGACCGCGCAATCGATGCATTCGTCGGGATCGATCGTCAGAAAATTCGGGCCTTCCCGGAAACAATCTACCGGGCAGACATCGACGCAATCGGTGTAGCGACAGCTGATGCAAGATTCGGTGACAACGTGGGTCATAACAGTCCTATCAATATTGGATGTGCTGCAGCGCCGGAAGAAGAGATGCGGGCAGCGCTAAATGGAGCAAAGCAGCGTATTTTAAGGCAATTCGCCCGTTCTCACAAATTCGGCTTATATACAATCCATATAAGCAAATTCGATTTCATCCCGGCGGAGCTTGGCGCGCTCAGCAATCGTGGTGGCGCTGTCGCTTGCCAGATGGCATCATGTCGCTCTTTTATACCGATACCCCCAGGAGGAAAGCCTTATGGCTGACATTAGCATCGTTCAAGAGCATGCGCTGAGCCCGAAGAAAGCGCGCGCAGCAGCGCAGGTAGTGGCTGACAAAATGGCCGAAGAATATGACCTGACCTGCGCCTGGGATGGCGATGTGTTGCGCTTCGAGCGCAGCGGCGTTGAAGGTTCCCTGACGCTGGGCAAGCAGCAAGCGCACATGCAGATCAAGCTCGGTTTCATGTTCAGCGTTTTTTCGGCCAAGATCGAAGGCAAGGTCACTGAAAACATGCGCAAGGTGTTTGGCGAAAAGGTTTGATGCTGCCTGATTCGCTTCTTCAATCCTTCAGGTCGGCGATCAGATCGACATAGCGCTGCATCGCATCGGTGCTTCCCTTCTGTGCATTCCATGCGTCCCATTTGGCGCGTCCGACCATGTCGGTAAAGCCAGGGCGCTCGCCTGTCACATCGCCGCACGATGCTTGCTTGAAGAGCGCATACATGGTCAACAAGGTCATGTTGTCCGGACGTTCGGACAGCGTTTTTGAATCAAGCAGCGCTTGCTCGAATTGTTGTTGCAAGTTCATCGGTACTCCTGATGGTTGGGTGGACTGGCTGAGTCGACATCATACGAAAAAAACCGGACCAGCGACCGAGGATGGGTTCTAAACAGCAGCACCAGGATTGTGATTTTCGTACAGCAAGTTTGACCGGAGTGCTGTGATCAAGTGTTGCGATAGTCATATAATCGATCGGGAATTGAGCGCCTGCAAGGCGTCGCAGGGCTTGTTATCGGATCGGGCGAGAACATGACGATGAATTTTTCGGATGAAATCCTGGTGGCGTTCGTCGATGGTGCACTGGGCGAAGCCAGTCGCCGTGCAGTCGAGCAGGCGATGCTGGACGATCCTGCCATTGCGCAGCGGGTGGCGCAGCATAGGGCATCGCGAGCGCATGTCTCGGCTGCGTTTGCCCCTGTTCCTGGCGCGCGTTCGATCTCGCGGATGCCGGCGCGCGGTGGCACCGTGATACAGCTCGCGCTGGTGCGCGCGAGCAAGGGCCAGGCGCCGGTGGTTCCGGCAAGCAGCAGGGCGCGCTGGTCGTGGCTGCACTGGGGCGCGCTGGCGGCCATGCTGGTGCTCGGTATCGTGATTGGCCGGTTCGGATTGCCATTATTGTAGGCCGACAGGTCGGTGCCGCCAGCGTTCTTACTTGCCGCCGGAGCCGATCACGGCGCCGCCGACACTGGCCACGCCGGAGCCGACCGCCACTACAGCGCCAACCGCGGTCGAGGCCACGGTGACGCCGGCACCGACTACCGTGGCAGTGACGGCGATGACGGTGCAACCTGCCAGCGCGCAGAGCGCCAGCATGATCGAGGCAACGGCGATCTTGCGCATGTTACAGACCCAGCAGTTCCACGTCGAAAATCAAGGTGGCATTTGGCGGGATGGCGCCGCCTGCACCGCGCGCGCCGTAGCCCAGTTCAGCCGGGATGATCAGTTTGCGCTTGCCGCCGATTTTCATTCCTTGCACGCCTTCATCCCAGCCCTTGATGACGCGGCCTGCGCCCAGCGGGAATTCGAATGGGTCGTTGCGATCCTTGCTCGAATCAAATTTGCTGCCGGCGCTGCCGTCGGCGTTTTGCAGCCAGCCGGTGTAGTGCACGGTAACGTTCTGGCCGGCTTGCGCTTCTGCGCCTTCGCCAACGGTGATCTCTTCGTATTGCAATCCTGAAGCGGTGGTCGTGATAGCCATGTTGTTCCTTGTGTCTGGTGAGGGAGAAGATCTCGGATTGTAGAGCAAGCAGTTGCAAAGCGCCATTGGCGGACGTGGTATTCGGGGTCAGGCTCAATCGGGGTCAGGCTCGGGCGAATCAGAGATGAGAATGCACCCCGATTGAACCTGGCTCCTTCCGACTATGTGGCTGACCCGATAAAAATTGTCGGGATTCGATTTCAGCGCTGACATTTCCACGTAAAATGTGATCTTGCTCCCCTTCAAGTGAATCATCCATGTTGCGCAGTCTCCGCAGTCTCCGTCACACCGTTGTTTCCCTGGTCTGCCTGGTCAGCGCCCTGTCGGCCTTAGCGC
>CANFGA010000040.1 GCA_947446335.1 Oxalobacteraceae bacterium
GCAGGCGCGCAGCGGTCACTTCATGCCGCCGGCCTTGCTGGAGAGCCAGTTGCGCGACCTGGAACCGCTGCAGGGCGATGAAAGCGGCGTCCGGCTCGACATCCGGCGCACGCCCGAGCAATTGAGTTGTGACGTGCTGCAATGGATGGCGAACGAACGATAGTAGAAAATCAAAAATAATTAAAAACAGGAGATGGCAATGGATATGGTTCAGGGAAACATGCTGCTGGCCTATGCGCTGGCGGCGGTGATCGCGCTGGTGGTCTTGATTGCAAAATTCAAGATGAATCCGTTCATCGTGCTGATCGTGGTGTCGGTGTTGCTCGGTTTTGCGGTCGGCATGCCGATGGAGGGCATCGTCAAGTCGTACGAGAAGGGTGTCGGCGGCGCGCTCGGCCATATTGCGCTGGTTATCGGCCTGGGCACGATGTTCGGCAAGATGATGGCCGAATCGGGCGCCGCCGAACGCATCGCCAACACCTTGATCACCGCCTTCGGTCCGAAGAACGTGCATTGGGCGATGATGGTGGTGGCCTTGATCGTCGGCTTGCCGGTGTTTTTCGAGGTCGGTTTCGTGCTCCTGATTCCGATCGCCTTCAATGTCGCCCGGCGCACCGGCACTTCGATGATCCTGGTCGGGATACCGATGGTGGCCGGCTTGTCGGTGGTGCATGGCTTGATTCCGCCGCACCCCGCCGCGCTGTATGCGGTGACCGCCTACAACGCCGACATCGGCCGCACCATCGTCTATGCGTTGATCGTCGGCATTCCGACTGCGATCATCGCCGGCCCCTTGTTCGCGAAGCTGATCTCGAAATTCGTGTTCCCCGATCCGAAGAATCCGTTGATGGTGCAGTTCGCCGACCAGGATGGGGTGCCAGATGAGCAGCGCGACTTGCCGGGGCTGGGCATCACGCTGGCCACGATCATGTTGCCGGTGGTCTTGATGTTGCTGGGCAGTTGGGCCGACGTGTTCTTCGCCCCCAAAAGCTTTTTCAACGACCTGTTGCGGCTGGCTGGCAATTCGGTGATCGCATTGTTGATCGGCGCTCTGGTCAGCTTTTACACGTTCGGCAAGCTGCGCGGTTTCCAGCGCGAGGCGATCCTGAAGTTCACCAATGAATGCGTGGCGCCGATCGCCGGCATCATCTTGATCGTCGGCGCCGGCGCCGGTTTCGGCCAGATCTTGAAAGACAGCAACATCTCGGGTGCGATCGTCGGCCTCGCGACCGATGCCAACTTGTCGCCGCTGGTGCTGGGCTGGTTCGTCGCCGCGCTGATCCGGGTTGCGACCGGTTCGGCGACGGTGGCGATGATCACCGCTTGCGGCATCGTCGCCCCCATCGTGTCCAGCGTGGCCGGCACGCGGCCCGAATTGATGGTGCTGGCCACCGGCGCCGGCTCCCTGATCTTGTCGCATGTCAACGATGCCGGCTTCTGGCTGGTCAAGGAGTATTTCAACATGACGGTAGCCGAGACGTTCAAGACCTGGACCGTTTGCGAAACGCTGATTTCGGTCGTCGCGCTGCTGTTGACGCTGGCCCTGGCGACGGTGCTCTGAGGCTGCTGGTCGGCTCAGATCACAGACTCGAGACCCAGTCGATCAGCGCATCGAGCGCTGCGCGCCCGCCCTGGTTGGCCAGGTCGTGGTTGATCATCGCCACCACCACGCATGGCCGGCCGTCGGCATCCTGGACATAGCCGGCGATCGCCGTCACGTTCTTCAAGGTGCCGGTCTTGATCCGGGCCCGGTAAGCCGCCGGGCTGGCAGCGAGCCGGTTGCGCATGGTGCCATCCAAGCCGACGATGGGCATGCTGGCCAGAAATTCCGGTGCCCAGGGGCTGTTGCCCGCTGCCTGCAGCACGGCCGCCATCTGGGCCGGGCTGATGCGCTCCAGGCGCGACAAGCCCGAGCCGTTTTCGAGCACCACGCCGGCGTCGTCGATGTTGTGGCGCTGCAGCCACTGGCGCACCGCCAGGTCGGCGCGCGCCGCAGTGTTTTCCGGCGCAGCCAGGACGATCGGGCGGCTGCCCAGCATCGCATCGGTGGAGAGGCTGCCCAGGCTCAGGTACAGCAGGCGCGCCAGCGTGTTGTCGGAGCTCTTGTTGATGTCGCGCAGCACTTCCGGCAACGCGCGCGAGACGTGCTCGGCCAGCAAGCGGGTGGCCGGAGCTGCGCTGGTGGCGCCAGGAAGTGGAGTTGCGGCTTCGCGCACCGTGCCCTTGAGCGATCCGCCCAGGCGGCGCCAGTTGGCGCGGAACAGTCGGTCGGCGTAATCGTTACGATCGAGCAAGTTCAAGCTGGCCGATTTGCTGCAGTTTTGCGGAAAGCTGCCGCGCAACACGATGCGGATCTTGCCATCGGCGCCGCGCAGGTAGTCGGGCGTGCTCCAGCCGTCGGCCCATCTGGCGCAGTTGCTCGCTTGCAGCATCAGATCGCTGACCAGCGTCACGTTCTCGAACTCGGGCATCAGCTTGATCGTCAATTTTTTTGCCGTCGACCTCACTTCGATTTGCACCAGATTGGTGTTGAGCAGCAAGGCATCGGGGATCACGTTGTAGCGCAGTTCGGGTGCATCGTCGAACGGCGTCAGCACCAGGTCGGGGCGGGCCGGCTGGAACAGGCTGCGATCGAGGATCAGGTCGCCCCGTATCGTGCTGATGCCCTGGTTGCGCAGCGTTTGCAGCATGCGCTTGAATGCCTGGTCATCGAAATCGGAATCGGCACCGCCGCGCAGGATCAGGTCCCCGGTCAGCACGCCATCGATCAGATCGGCGCTGCTGCGCAATTCGGTGCGGCTGCGAAAGGCCGGTCCCAATTGTTCCAGCGCGACCATCGAGGTCAGCAGTTTCATCGTCGAGGCCGGCTGCATGCTGGCCTGCGCCCCGTGCGACAGCAGCGTGCTGTCGCCGCGCAGCACGATGGCGCCGATCGCGCTTTGCGGAATATTGCTCGCTTGTAGCAGCTCGGCTACCGCCGGCGGCAATTGGGCTTGGGCGCTGGCAGCAAGGCTGAGCGCCGCGAGGAGGGAAAGACGTTGCAACATGAAGTTCTCGATCTAGGTGCCGGCACAGGCTGAGCATCGAGTATAGGGCGCCAGTCGGTGCAAGAACAGGGTGCACGCATCGAAAAAAAGTTGCCGGAGGCGATACTGGATTATCCTTGCACCCTCGATGCATGGATCAGCATTGCAACACAGCGAACGGAGCCGGATTGAAGATCAGCCATTTTTGTAGAAGCATCTGTGCCGCCGGCTTGCTGGTCCTTTGCAGTCTGGCCGCCGCCGAGCCACAAAAGACGCTGCACATGATGTTGAGCGGCAGCGAGACCGGGTTAGACCCGGCCGTCGCTTCCGACATGAACAGCCTGTCCTTGCTGGAAAACCTGTTCGACCCGATGCTGCGCTACGACTATCTGGCGCGCCCGCTCAAGCTGCAGCCGAACACGCTGGCATCGATGCCGCAGGTCGACCGGGCCGGCTTGACTTATCTCTTCAAGCTCAAGCCGGGGATCTTTTTTACGCCGGATCCGGCTTTCAATGGCGCGCTGCGCGAAGTGACAGCCCAGGATTACGTCTACAGCATCAAGCGCCTGCACGACCCGGCGCTGAAGTCGCCCTGGCTGTTCCTGTTCGACGACAAGATCGTCGGCGCCGATGCCATGACTTCCGCCACCGGCAAGTTCAGCTACGACACCCGGGTCGAGGGTTTGCAGGCGATCGATCGCCATACCTTGCGCATCCGCTTGAAGGCGCCCGACGCCAACTTTCTTTTTTACCTGGCGATGCCGGCCACCGCCGTGGTGGCGCGCGAAGTGGTCGAAGCTCATGCCGGCCAGGTCGGCAACCATCCGGTGGGCAGCGGCCCGTTCATGATCGAGTCGTGGAAGCGCAGCGACAAGATCGTGCTGCAGGCCAATCCCGGTTTTCGCCGCACGGTGTTCCACGCCGGGCCAACTGTCGATCCGGAGGACCGGGCGCTGGCCGCTGCGTTAGAGGGCAAGCGCTTGCCGCGGGTGGACCGGGTCGAAATCAAGATCGTCGAGGAATACCAGTCGCGGATGCTGGGTTTCTTGAAGGGCGAATTCGATTACCTGGAGCAAGTGCCGGAATCGATGGTCGACATGGTGCTGGCGAACGGCGCTTTGAAACCGGAACTGGCAAAAAAAGGCATCGCCCTGTCGCGCTTTCCGGTGCTGCAGACCAATTACATGTGGATGAACATGGATGACCCGGTGCTGGGCGGCTACAGCCTGGACAAGCTGGCGCTGCGGCGCGCGATCGCGCTCGGCTACGATCAGGCCGAGGATATCGCGCTGCTGAAAAAAGGTCAGGCGCTGCCGGCCGAGTCGCCGCTGCCGCCGGCCGTGCTCGGCTACGACGGTGCTTATCGCAGCCCGGTCGGCTACGATCCGGCGCTGGCGCGCGCCTTGCTCGATCGCCATGGCTATCTGGTTCAGAAAGACGGGATGCGCGCGCTGCCGGGCGGCGCGCCGTTGACCTTGGTGATGCATTCGGAGTCGAGCATCGTGGGGCGCTTGCGCGACGAATTGTGGCGCAAGAACCTGACGGCGATCGGGCTGCGCGTGGTGTTCAAGAGTGAAAAGAAGACCGAGATCATCAAGGCGTCGCGCCTGGGCAAGGTGCAGATGTTCGAAACCAACTGGATCGCCGACTTCCCCGATGGCGACAATTTCTACCAATTGCTGTATGGCCCGAACAGCGGGCGCGCCAATTATTCCCGCTTCAATTTGCCGCAATTTAATCAGTTGTACGAGCAGGCGCGCCGCTTGCCCGATTCGCCGCAGCGCAGCGCGCTGTACCATGACATGGCGCAACTGGTCCATGCGTACACGCCGTGGGTGCTGCTGACGCACCCCGTTTCAGCCGACCTGCGCCAGCCATGGCTGAAAAATTACAAGCGCCACCCGGTCGAATTCACCGCCTGGCGCTACCTCGATCTCGGTGCGCGCGAGGTTCAGCCTTGATGCAGGCGCGGCGCCAACCGGGAAATTTCTTGCAGAATAGATTGTATTGAGGAAAAACTTGTGCTACACTGTGTTCATCAGTTGGGTCTGCTTGCGGATTTAATTGTGATTCATGGCTTGCTCCGCAATTCGATATGTGTAATGTTCGCGTTGTAAATGGCAACAAGCATGGATGTGTAATTCCGAATACGATGGTCGATTTACACGTCAGGGCACCACGCAGATAGCATGGGCGCCTGAGACGCGATTAAAGCATTGGTAATACATTGGAACAAGGCCCGCTCAAAGCGGGCTTTTTTTTATTCTTTTTTCCCTGAATTATGGCTGCAAGATGTTTTTTGCCGGTTGCGGCGGAAAATTTCCGCCGCAACCAGTCTTTACAGCCCGCGCGCGATCAGGATCTTCTGGATGTCGCTGGTGCCTTCGTAGATCTGGCATACCCGCACGTCGCGGTAGATGCGCTCGACCGGGAAGTCGGACACGTAGCCATAGCCGCCGTGGACCTGTATCGCATCCGAGCAGACCCGCTCGGCCATCTCCGAGGCGAACAGCTTGGCCATCGCTGCTTCCTTCAGGCACGGCAAGCCGGCATCCTTCATCGATGCCGCATGCAGCACCAGCTGGCGCGCCGCCTCGATTTGGGTTGCCATGTCGGCCAGCCGAAATTGCACCGCCTGATGCTCGAAGATGGGCTTGCCGAAGGTTTCCCGATCGCGCGCATAGGACAGCGCTGCCTCATAAGCGGCGCGCGCCATGCCGACCGCTTGCGAGGCGATCCCGATGCGTCCGCCTTCGAGGCCCGACAGCGCGATCTTGTAACCCTGTCCTTCTTCGCCGATCAGGTTCTCAAGCGGAATGCGGCAATTCTCGAACAGGATCTGGGCCGTGTCCGACGAATGCTGGCCCATCTTTTGTTCCAGACCAGCCACGATGTAGCCCGGGCTGTTGGTCGGCACCCAGAAGGCGCTGATGCCTTTCTTGCCGGCTTGCTTGTCGGTCACGGCCAGCACGATCGCGACATCGGCGTATTTGCCGCTGGTGATGAATTGCTTCACGCCGTTGAGCACATAACCATCACCGTCGCGCGTGGCCGTGGTGCGCAGCGCCGACGCATCGCTGCCGGTGTGCGGTTCGGTCAGGCAGAACGCGCCCAGCATCGTGCCCTGGGCCAGCGGACGCAGCCATTGTTCCTTTTGCGCAGGATTGGCGTACATCATCGCGATCGAGCAGACCGGGCAATTGTTGACCGAGATGACGGTCGAGGTGCCGCCGTCGCCGGCCGCGATCTCTTCCAGCACCAGCGCCAGCGCCACGTAATCGAGGCCGGCCCCGCCCAGCGCTTCCGGCACGGCGACGCCAAATGCGCCCAGCGCGGCCAGTTCCTTCAATTCTTCCTTCGGAAAGTGATGCTCCTTGTCCCAGCGCGCGGCAAAGGGAGCAAGGCGCTCGCGCGCAAACGTGCGCAAGGCATCGCGGATCATTGCATGTTCATCGCTCAGTATCATTGCTGACATCCTTGAAAGTGATTACCAGCTCAGTGGCGTGCCGTCGTAATTGACGAAAACGGCGCGCTCGGAAGCAGCCAGGCCAGCGAGGGTGGTGCGTATGCCTTCGGCGCTTTGCGCCGGCGTCAGGTCGGCGCCTTCGCCGCCCATCGCCGTTTTTACCCAGCCCGGATGGAAGGCGGCGCAGGTTGCTCCCTGCGGGCCGAAGATCAGCGCGGTGTCGATCAGCACCGAGTTCAGCGCCGCCTTGCTGGCGCGGTACAGCGTGCCGCTGGTGTTGCTGCGCATGCTGAGCGAACCCATCATCGACGAAATCACGGCCAGTTTGCCGCGCGCGGCGCAAGTCAACGGCGCCAGCACCGGCAGCAGGCGCATTGCGGCCAGCACATTGGTGTGCATGACTTGGTCGAAATCGGCTTGTAGCGGGATGCCATCTTGCTGCGGGCCGTAGATACCGGCATTGAGGATGGTGACATCGAGTTGTTCGCCAGCGAGTTGCGATGGCAGCATCTGGCAATTGATGGCGCTGGTCACGTCGAGTTGCAGCGCTGTCGCGCCCAGCGCCGTCAGCGCCGTGCAATCGTCGATGTTGCGGGCGGTGGCGATCACGCGCCAGCCTTGTTTCAGATACTGAGTGGCCAGTTCGTGGCCGATGCCGCGCGAGGCGCCGATGATCAATGCAGTGGACATGGTGTGCTCCTGTTGGTTGTTGAAAAGCGCGCAGGGCGCGCTTTGGATTCAAATGATCAAGCCAGTTCGATCGCGATCGCGGTCGCTTCGCCGCCACCGATGCAGAGCGCAGCGACGCCTTTCTTGCCGCCGCTTTTTTTCAAGGCGCCGATCAGGGTGACGATGATGCGCGCGCCGGAGGCGCCGATCGGGTGGCCGAGCGCGCAGGCGCCGCCGTGGATGTTGATCTTGTCGTGGGCGATCTCCAGGTCGTGCATCGCGGCCATCGGCACGGCGGCGAACGCTTCATTGATTTCGAACAGGTCGACGCTGGCGGTGTTCCAGCCGGTCTTCGCGTACAGCTTCTTGATCGCGCCCACCGGGGCGGTCGAAAACAGGTTCGGCGCTTGCGCATGGGTCGCATGGCCGCGTATCGTGGCGATCACCGCGCAGCCGAGTTTTGCTGCAGTCGAGGCCCGCATCAGCACCAAGGCTGCGGCGCCATCGTTGATCGATGACGACGAGGCGGCCGTGATCGTGCCATCCTTCTTGAACGCCGGTTTCAGGCTAGGGATTTTTTCGAGCCTGGCTTTCAACGGACCTTCATCCTGGGAGATGACCTTGTCGCCGGCGCGCCCCGATACCGTGACCGGGGCGATTTCCCATGCGAAGCCGCCGTCGGTGGTGGCCGCCTGGGCCCGCTGCACCGAAGCGATCGCAAATGCATCTTGCGCTTCGCGCGTGAATTGATACTGGCTGGCGCATTCTTCGGCAAAGGTGCCCATCGAGCGCGGATTGCCTTTTTCATCCTTCTGGTAGGCGTCCTCCAAACCGTCGAGCATCATGTGATCCATGATCATCGCGTGGCCGATCCGGTAGCCGCCGCGCGCCTTCGGGATCAGATAGGGCGCATTGGTCATCGATTCCATGCCGCCGGCGACGATCACGTCGGCGCTGCCAGCCTTCAAGGCATCGTGCGCAAACATCGTCGCCTGCATCGCCGAGCCGCACATTTTTGACAGCGTGACTGCGCCGGTCGAGGTCGGCAAGCCGGCCTTCAGCGTGGCTTGGCGCGCCGGGGCCTGGCCCTGGCCCGCCATCAGGCAATTGCCGAAATACACGTGCTCGACTGCATCCGGCGCAATCCCGGCGCGCTCGACTGCGGCCTTGATCGCGACGGCGCCCAGGTCGCTGGCGTTCAAACTGGCAAAGTCGCTCTGGAAGGCGCCCATCGGGGTGCGGGCAGCGCCGACGATGACGACGGGGTCATTCAAGATGGCATCATTCATGGTGTATGGTCTCCAAGGGTAGTGGCGGGAAGGGCGTGAAGGTAGCCTGATTGCAAAACCGTATCTGTTGCGGATACGGAAAGACGTCGTCGACGTAACCGTCGGCGATGCGCTGCTTGCGCGCTTGCCAATAGGCTTGCGTCAGCAGGTCGGCATGGTGCTTGAGAAAATGAGTGCGGATCTTGGCGTTGCCGAGCAAGAAATGGCCGAATTGTTCCGGGAAGACATCGTGCTTGCCGATGAAATACCACGGCTCGGCCGACATTTCATCTTCTTCATTGCGCGGCTGCGGAATCACGCGGAAATTGCAATCGGTGACGTATTCGATCTCGTCGTAATCGTAGAACACCACGCGCTCGTTGCGCGTGACGCCGAAGTTCTTGTAGAGCATGTCGCCAGGAAAGATGTTGGCCGCGACCAGTTCCTTGATCGCATTGCCATATTCGAGCACGCCGTGCTCGATCATGGCGTCATTGCCTTCCTTTTCCGCATTCGAGAGCCAGATGTTGAGCGGCACCATCCGCCGTTCGATGTACAGATGCTTGATGATGATCCGGTCGCCCTCGAACTCGACCAGCGATGGCGCGTAGTACTGCAATTCGGCCAGCAGGGCTGCGTCAAAGCGCGCGCGCGGGAAGGCGACGTTCGAATATTCGAGCGTGTCGGCCATCCGTCCGACCCGGTCGTGATGCTTGACCAGCAGATATTTTTCCTTGATCTGGGCGCGCGTGGTTTCCTTGGGCGCCGGGAAAAAGTCCTTGATGACCTTGAATACATAGGGGAACGACGGCAGCGCAAACACCAGCATGACCAGGCCGCGGATCCCGGGTGCGATCTGGAAATTATCCGACGAATGCTTCAGGTGCTGCAGATAATCGCGGTAGAACAGCGTCTTGCCCTGCTTTTGCAGCCCCAGGATCGTGTAGATTTCGCTGCGCGGCTTGCGCGGCAGCAGGCTGCGCAAGAATTGCACGTAGGCCGACGGCACTTCCATGTCGACCAGGAAGTAGGCGCGCGTGAAGGAAAACAGCACCGAAATCTGTTCATGGTCGAACAGCACGGTGTCGAGTATCAGTTCCTTGTTTCCATTATGCAAAATCGGCACCACGAATGGATATTCGCGGTTGCCATTGATGCCCTTGCCGATCAGATAGGCGCCCTTGTTGCGGTAGAACAGCGTCGACAGCACGTGGATCTGGTGATTCGGCTCCAGCCGGGCGCTGCCGAACATCTGTGTGAGGCGCGCTTCGACCAGGGCGACATCGCGGTCGAGATCGGCGAAAGGGCAGTCGAGCTGGAAATTGGTGATGATGCGCTTGAGCGTGAACTGCAGACCATCTTCGCTCGGATAATAGACGCGGTACGTCGGGCGCTCTTCGGTCTCGATGTATTCGGTCGAGACCACCGGCCGCACGAAGATGAAGTCGTTGTGAAAATAGGTGCGGTGCAAGATGTTGCAGCAGACCGAATTGAAGAAGGTCTCGGCCAGTTCCGGCTGCTTGTGATCCGACAGCATGCCGATATAGTGCAGCTTCAGTTCGCGCCACACTTCATCGGTCAATTCGCGCTGATCGTATTCATCTTCGAGCATCTGCACGCATTCCTGCACGCGCTTGTCGTAAAAGCCGATCCGCTCGCGCGCCGCTTGCTGCGCCAGCGTCCACGAACCCTGCTCGAAATGCTGCTGCGCCGCCTGGCTGGTCAGGCGGAACAATCGATAGTGCTTGTCGAAACCGTCGCGTATCGTGCGCGCGATATCGAAGGCGATCTGGGAACGCAGCAGTTTCGGGAACGCGACTTGGGTCATCGTTGATCTCGCTTCGAAATCATCAGTTTAGCCAATGGCGGCAGGTTTTGATAGCGCAGTTGCACGCGCCTGGTTGCACGCGCCTGAAACGCCTGAAACGCGCAATCGGGGACGCTGGTGCATGTCGCTCTCATGGTTGACGCAATGGCAAGGCCACCATGATACGACAATGTGACGTTTACGTAAACGTCACATGAAATCATGTCGCGTCAGCCTGGATGAATCTCTGGCGCGCCAGTGTCGCTGATGCCGGCCATCATGCGCTGGCACTGCTCTTCGTGGGCGCTGATCTCGGCCAGCGCGACGGCGATATCTTCGCGCTGTTGTTCCAGCGTTGCGCGATGCCGGGCCAGCACCGCGAGGAAGTGGTCCATCTGGGTCCTGGTATCCTTGGGCGACTCGTACATGTCGACCAGGCTCTTGATTTCGGACAAGGTGAGCCCGAGCCGCTTGCCGCGCAGCGTCAGCTTGAGCCGGGTCCGGTCGCGCGTGGTGTAGACGCGGTTGCGCCCGCTCGCACCTTCGCGCGTCGGACTGAGCAGCCCCTGGTCTTCATAGAAGCGGATCGCGCGCGCGGTGATGTCGAATTCGCGTGCCAGTTCGGTAATGGTATAGGTCGTCATGGTTCTTGCTGTAATTTGCTGTCACTTGCTGTAAGGGTGGGGCGAAAATCGAAAGCGACGCGGGATGCGAAATCGGCTTAAAATCAGGCATTCCGTATACGTCAACGTCGACTGTATTGTAGCGCGCTTGTTCAATCCCTGACCATGAAAGAAGCACGATGAATCCACTCGAATTGCAACTCGACTACCCTTTCGGCGACACCTTGCCAGCGCTGGGCGCCGCTGAACCCATCGCGCCGGGCTTGTTCTGGCTGCGCATGCCCTTGCCCTTCGCGCTCGACCATATCAATTTGTGGCTGCTGCAAGACCAGTTTGAGGCCGCCGACACGCAAGAGCGTGGCTGGAGCGTCATCGATTGCGGCGTCGCCACCGATGCCACGCGCGCAAGCTGGGAAGCGGTGTTTGCGTCCAGCCTCGACGCTTTGCCGATACGGCGCGTGCTGGCTACCCATTGCCATCCCGACCATGTGGGGCTGGCTCATTGGCTGTGCCAGCGCTGGCAGGCGCCGCTCTGGATGACGGCCGGCGAATACGGTTTTGCGCGGATGATGTCGGCGGCGCTGCCGGGCGTCGACGGTCCATCCGCGTTGCCGCATTTTCGTCGCCATGGCTTGCGCGACCCGGCGCTGCTGGCGCAGATCGAGGCGCGCAAGAATTATTACCCGTCGCTGGTGCCGGCCATGCCGGACAGCTATGTGCGGTTGCAGGACGGGCAGATGGTGGTCATCGGCGCGCAGCGCTGGCGCGTCATCACCGGTTGCGGCCATTCGCCCGAGCATGCGGCGCTGTACTGCGCCGAATTGGAGATATTGATCTCGGGTGACATGGTGCTGCCGCGGATCTCGACCAATGTCTCGGTGTTCGCGATCGAACCGGAAGCGAACCCGCTGCAACTGTATCTCGATTCCCTGAGCAAGTTCGCCGAGTTGCCCGAGCAGACGCTGGTGCTGCCATCGCACGGCAAGCCATTTCGCCGCTTGCACACGCGCATCGCCCAATTGCGCGAGCACCATGTGTTGCGCCTGGCGGAAGTGAAGCAAGCGTGTGAAGATTGGCAATCGGCGGCCGATATCGTGCCGCTGATGTTCCGGCGCGCGCTCGACGTGCATCAGCTCGGCTTTGCGCTGGGCGAAGCGCTGGCGCATCTGCACCAGCTCTGGTACGACGGCCAACTGTCGCGCCAGAGCGGACCCGATGGCGTCGTGCGCTTTCGCGTGATCTAGCGTCATCCTGGATCGGGCGCAGATGGAACACAGATGAAGCGACCATCGCTTCAGCCGTGCTGACGGTGCCGTCTGCGTTTTTTGCGTCGCGCGCAGCCCTGAGATCGCTGTGTTACTAGGAACTTTCTTACAGCGAAATTCTGAAATTCTTTTAGTAAATTCCTCTTCCGCTGATATTTTTTGATTTTTCGTTATTTTATAATGTGCGATGAAAATCAAAATATCCTGTGCCATTCAGCACGCAGATTCAGGTCCATTGAACCGCGTCGAAACAGCATGAAATCGCCGCAACATCATCAGCGTCATCGCCGATGCTGCAAATAAAGGAGCGGCATGTGGACCTCATGAATAACGCTAACGCATCCGACGAGCGCGGTCTGTTCAGCCAGCGATTGCAGCAGGCGCTGACAGGGGCGCATTA
>CANFGA010000041.1 GCA_947446335.1 Oxalobacteraceae bacterium
CCGCGCCAGTTTCCAGGCCAGAAATACCTGGTCTGCAATAGCGACGAAGGCGAGCCGGGCACCTTCAAGGATCGCGACATCATCCGCTACAACCCGCATGCGTTGATCGAAGGGATGATCATCGGCGCGTATGCGATGGGGATCACGGTCGGCTACAACTATATTCACGGCGAAATCTTTGCCGAATATGACCGTTTTGAAGAGGCGCTGGAAGAAGCGCGCGCCGCCAATTTTCTCGGCGACAAGATCATGGGCACCGAGTTCAACTTCCAGTTGCACGCGGCCCACGGTTACGGCGCTTACATCTGCGGCGAAGAAACGGCGCTGCTCGAATCGTTGGAAGGCAAGAAAGGCCAGCCGCGCTTCAAGCCACCATTCCCGGCCTCGTTCGGCCTGTACGGCAAGCCGACCACGATCAACAACACCGAAACCTTCGCTGCAGTGCCGTTCGTGCTGAACATGGGTCCGGAGAGCTATCTGGCGATCGGCAAGCCGAACAATGGCGGCACCAAGATCTTTTCGATCTCGGGTGACGTCGAATTGCCTGGCAATTACGAAGTGCCGCTGGGCACGCCGTTCGCCAAGCTGTTGGAGTTGGCCGGTGGCATGCGCGGTGGCAAGAAAATCAAGGCCGTCATTCCAGGCGGTTCGTCCGCACCGGTGATTCGCGGCGACCTGATGATGGACACCAACCTCGATTACGACTCGATCGCGAAAGCCGGTTCGATGCTCGGTTCGGGCGCGGTCATCGTCATGGATGACACGCGCTGCATGGTCAAGTCCTTGCTGCGCCTGTCGTATTTCTATTTTGAAGAGTCATGCGGCCAGTGCACGCCGTGCCGTGAAGGCACCGGCTGGATGTACCGGATGATCCATCGGATCGAAAATGGCCAGGGTCGCGCTGACGATCTGGACTTGCTCAATTCGATCGCCGACAACATCCAGGGCCGCACCATTTGCGCGCTCGGCGATGCGGCGGCGATGCCGGTGCGCGCCTTCATCAAGAATTTCCGTGATGAATTTGAATATCACATCGAGCACAAGCATTGCTTAGTGCCCGCTTACATCTAACCTCGGTCAGGTAACGATCACCATGGTTGAAATCGAATTAGACGGAAAAAAAGTCTCGGTCCCCGCCGGTAGCATGCTGATGGATGCCGCCAACAAGCTGGGCACGTATATCCCGCATTTTTGCTATCACAAGAAATTGTCGATCGCCGCCAACTGCCGCATGTGCCTGGTCGAAGTGGAGAAGGCGCCCAAGCCTTTGCCTGCTTGCGCCACGCCAGTGTCGGCCGGCATGATCGTGCGCTCGAACAGTGAAAAGGCAGTCCAGGCGCAAAAGAGCGTGATGGAATTCTTGCTCATCAATCATCCGCTCGACTGCCCGATCTGCGATCAGGGCGGCGAATGCCAGCTGCAAGATCTGGCGGTCGGTTACGGCAAGTCGGCTTCGCGCTACGAAGAAGACAAGCGCGTCGTGGTGCCCAAGGATGCCGGTCCGCTGGTATCGATGAAGGAAATGGCACGCTGCATCCATTGCACCCGTTGCGTGCGTTTTGGCCAGGAAGTGGCCGGCGTGATGGAACTGGGGATGCTGGGTCGCGGCGAACACGCCGAGATCACCACCTTTGTCGGTCAAGCGGTCAGCTCCGAAATGTCGGGCAACATGATCGACCTGTGTCCGGTCGGCGCGCTGACATCGAAGCCATTTCGCTACAGCGCCCGCACCTGGGAATTATCGCGTCGCAAGTCGGTCAGTCCGCACGACGGCTTGGGCAGCAACCTGATCGTGCAAGTGAAAAGCGGCAAGGTCATGCGCGTTTTGCCTCTGGAAAACGAAGCGGTCAATGAATGCTGGATCTCGGACAAGGATCGCTTCTCGTACGAAGGCCTCCACAGCGCTGAACGTCTCACAAACCCGATGCTCAAGCAGGGCGGCGTCTGGAAAGAAGTCGACTGGCAAACCGCGCTTGAATACGTCGCGCACGGCTTGAAGAACATCAAGCATGAACATGGCGCCGACGCCATCGCCGCAGTCGCAACGCCTCACTCGACGCTGGAAGAGCTGGCCCTGTTGAACAAGGTCGTCACCGGCCTGGGTTCGAACAACATCGATGTCCGCCTGCGCCAGCAAGACTTCGCGCAAGACGGCACGGTCTTGCCTTGGCTGGGGATGCCGATCGCCGAATTCGCGAACATCCGCTCGGCCTTCGTCATCGGTTCGTTCTTGCGCAAGGATCATCCCTTGCTGGCCACGCGCTTGCGCGCTGCAGTGAAAAGCGGCGCCAAACTGTCGATATTGCACGCCAGTGACGACGACCTGTTGATTCCAGTCGCCAACAAGATCATCGCTGCACCATCGAACTGGCTCGCTGCCTTGTCGGACGTCGTCGCTGCAGTGGCCAAGGCGCGCGAAATCGCTGCGCCTGCCGGTTTTGAAGCGATCGTGCCGTCGGTCGAAGCTTGCGCGATTGCCGCCAGCCTGATGGCTGCCGGTGCCGACAACAGCCGCGGCGCGGTATTGCTCGGCAATGCAGCGGTGCAGCATCCGCAGGCATCAAGCCTGCACGCGGCAGCGCAGTGGATCGCCGAACATACCGGCGCTGCGCTCGGTCATCTGACCGAGGCTGCCAACACGGTCGGCGCAAGTTTGGTCAATGCCGATCTGCCAGCGCAGCCGGCGCCAGCGTTTGCCGTGCCGAAGAAAGCGTATCTGCTGTTCAACGCGGAACCGGAACTCGATTGCGCCAACCCGCAGTTGGCTCGCGCGGCACTCAAGCAAGCCGAGATGGTAATCGTGATGTCAGCCTTCAAGCACGGCATGGATTACGCCGACGTGCTGTTGCCGATCGCGCCATTCACCGAGACTTCGGGCACCTTCATCAATTGTGAAGGCCGGGTCCAGAGTTTCAATGGCACCGTCAAGCCGCTGGCCGACACCCGTCCGGGCTGGAAGGCGCTGCGCGTGCTGGGCAATATCCTGGGCTTGTCCGGTTTCGACTATGACACCTCCGAGCAAGTGCGCGACGAAATCCTGGGCGCCAACGTGTTCGATGTCTCCGGCCGCTTGAACAATGTTTCGCAGCAGCCGATGCTGGCCGCTGCCTACGGTGTATCGACGCAGTTGGAGCGCCTCAGCGACGTGCCGATCTATTTCGCCGACGCCATCGTGCGGCGCGCCGAAGCGCTGCAAACCACGCCCGACGCACAAATACCGCAGGCGCATCTGCCTGCCGCGCTGGCGCTGCAACTGGGTGTAGCCGCTGGCGATATCGTCAAGCTGACGCAAGGCGAGGGCAGCGCTCTGCTGGTTGCCGCGATCGATGCCAAGTTGCCAGGCAATGTCGTGCGCGTTGCTGCGGCGCATGCCGCAACGGCGATGCTGGGCGCGATGTTCGGACCGATCACCGTTGAAAAAACAGGGGAGAAAATCTGATGGCTCTGCCTGAATTCGTCACCACGATCAACACCACCGGGCAAAACCTGGTCGGTACCACCTGGCCGTTTTTCTGGACGCTGATCAAGATCCTGTGCGTGACCTTGCCCTTGATGGGGCTGGTCGCCTACCTGACACTGTGGGAGCGCAAACTCTTGGGCTGGATCCAGATCCGGATCGGTCCGAACCGGGTTGGTCCCATGGGGCTGCTGCAGCCGATCGCCGATGCGCTCAAGCTGCTGTTCAAGGAAATCATCATTCCGACCAAGTCGAACAAGGTCTTGTTCGTCATCGGTCCGGTGTTGACCATCATGCCGGCGCTGGCCGCCTGGTCGGTGATCCCGTTCGGTCCTGAAGTGGTGCTGGCCAATGTCAACGCAGGTTTGCTGCTGCTGCTGGCGATCACGTCGATGGAAGTGTACGGCATCATCATCGCTGGTTGGGCTTCGAATTCGAAGTACTCGTTCATGGGCGCGATGCGCGCCTCGGCCCAGATGGTTTCGTATGAAATCTCGATGGGTTTCGTGTTGGTGATCGTACTGATGGTGTCGGGCAGCTTGAATTTCATCGATATCGTCAATGGCCAGACCCAAGGTTATTTCGCCGACAAGGGCTTGAACTTCCTGTCGTGGAACTGGTTGCCCTTGCTGCCGATGTTCGTCGTTTATCTGGTGTCAGGCTTGGCCGAATGCAACCGCCATCCGTTTGACGTCGTCGAGGGCGAGTCGGAGATCGTCGGCGGCCACATGGTCGAATACTCGGGTATGTCGTACGCGATGTTCTTCCTGGCCGAATACGCGAACATGATGCTGATCGCCGTGGTTGCCACACTGCTGTTCTTGGGTGGCTGGTCGTCGCCGTTGGAAGCGCTGAACTTCATCCCTGGCTGGATCTGGCTCGGCATCAAGGCTTTCTTCGTGGTGTCGCTGTTCATCTGGACCCGGGGCACGTTCCCGCGCTATCGCTATGACCAGATCATGCGTCTGGGCTGGAAAGTGTTTATCCCGCTGACATTGGGTTATCTGGTGTTTGTCGCCGCCTGGATGCAGACATCCTGGAATATTTGGAAGTAATGGGAGCGCAATACGAATGGACAAGGTAAAAGATTTTTTCGGCAGCCTGATGCTGGGCGAGTTATTAAAAGGCATGGCGCTGACCGGCAAGTACATGTTCGCGCGCAAGATCACCGTGCAATTTCCGGAAGAGAAAACGCCGCAGTCACCGCGCTTTCGGGGCTTGCATGCGCTGCGCCGTTATCCGAACGGGGAAGAGCGCTGCATCGCCTGCAAGTTGTGCGAAGCGGTTTGCCCGGCGATGGCGATCACGATTGAGTCCGAGCAGCGCGACGACGGTTCGCGCCGCACCACGCGCTATGACATCGATTTGACCAAATGCATCTTCTGCGGTTTTTGCGAAGAGTCATGCCCGGTCGATTCGATCGTCGAGACCCATGTGCTCGAATACCACGGCGAAAAACGCGGCGACTTGTACTACACGAAAGAAATGCTGCTGGCCGTGGGCGACCGTTATGAAGACGAGATCGCAGCGGCACGGGCGGCCGACGCGCCTTATCGCTAGAGCGCACCGGCCAGTCGCGCCAGTCAGCCGCAGCGGCTGGCCGGCGCGACGCACCGTCAGCCGGTACGTCCGGGTGAATGATCGTTAATCTGTAGGTCTTCTGGGTTTGTCATGGAATTTAAAACTGCTTTGTTTTACGTATTTGCGGCCATATTGATATTGGCTGCGACGCGCGTCATCACGGCCCCTAATCCGGTCCACGCAGCGCTGTTTCTGGTGCTGTCATTTTTTTCGGCCGCTGCCATCTGGTTGCTGCTGGAAGCGGAATTCCTGGCGCTGGTGCTGGTGCTGGTCTACGTGGGCGCGGTCATGGTGCTGTTCCTGTTCGTCGTCATGATGCTCGATATTAATATCGATCGGATGCGCAAGGGCTTCTGGGGCTATCTGCCGCTGGCGGCCACGATCGGCGTCGTGATCGTGCTGGAAATGTCGGCGGTGCTGCTGCGCGGCTTCTGGGCTTACGACTTGCATCCGCCGGCCACCGCCGGCAACATCGGCGGCACCAAGGAACTGGGCATGCTGCTCTACACCCAATACGTCTATGCGTTTGAAATCGCTGCCGCAGTGCTGCTGGTGGCGATCATCGCCGCAGTGTCGCTGACGCTCAGGAAACGCAAGGATACCAAACATTTCGATCCGAGCGAGGCCGTGCGCGTGAAGCGCAACGACCGTCTGCGCATCGTCAAGATGGATGCCGTGTCGAACCGCATCGTCGCCGACGCAAAAAACAAGGAAGCTCCATGACACTCACACTCTCGCACTTTCTGGTCCTGGGCGCGATCCTGTTCTCGATCGCGATCGTCGGCATCTTCTTGAACCGCAAGAACATCATCGTGCTCTTGATGGCGATCGAATTGATGCTGCTGGCGGTGAACATGAATTTCATCGCGTTCTCGCACTACATGGGCGACGCGGCAGGTCAGATCTTTGTTTTCTTCATCCTGACAGTGGCTGCGGCGGAAGCAGCGATCGGTCTGGCGATTCTGGTGATCATGTTCCGCAATCTGGACACGATCAATGTCGAAGATCTGGATAGCCTGAAGGGCTAAGGACATGAACTGTCCTCGTTTTCTAACCTCGAATAATAACGATTAAGGTTCATCATGGCGGGGCAACTTAACCCTAATCTCCTTCTTGCCATTCCTCTGGCGCCTTTGCTTGGCGCAATGATTGCTGGCTTGCTTGGAACCCAATTCCTGGGTAATCTGGTCGGACGCAAGACGTCGCACACGGCGACGATACTGGGCGTGCTGATTGCATTCGTGCTGTCGGTGCACACGCTGCTGGGCGTGCTCGACGGCGCCACATTCAATGGCGTGATTTACAACTGGATGACGGTCGGTACTGTCAAACTCGAAATCGGGTTCCAGATCGACTCGCTGTCTGCGATGATGATGTGCGTGGTGACGTTCGTGTCGCTGATGGTGCACATCTACACGATCGGTTACATGAAGGATGATCCGGGCTACAACCGCTTCTTTTCCTACATCTCGCTGTTCACGTTTTCGATGCTGATGCTGGTCATGGCCAACAACTTCCTGCAACTGTTCTTCGGTTGGGAAGCGGTGGGCTTGATGTCTTACCTGTTGATCGGCTTCTGGTACACGCGCCCCACGGCGATCGTGGCCAACATGAAAGCGTTCCTAGTCAACCGCATCGGCGACTTCGGCTTCATCCTGGGCATCGGCTTGTTGCTGGCCTATGCCGGTTCGATGAACTATACGGAAGTGTTTGCCAAGCGCGAACAACTGGCGCTGTTGACCTTGCCCGGCACCGACTGGATGCTGCTCACGGTCGCTTGCATCTGCCTGTTCATCGGCGCGATGGGCAAGTCGGCCCAGTTTCCGCTGCATGTCTGGTTGCCCGATTCGATGGAAGGCCCGACCCCGATCTCCGCGCTGATTCACGCCGCGACGATGGTCACGGCCGGCATCTTCATGGTGGCGCGCATGTCGCCGCTGTTCGAATTGTCCGACACCGCCTTGTCGTTCGTGCTGGTGATCGGTTCGATCACGGCGCTGTTCATGGGTTTCCTGGGCATGATACAAAACGACATCAAGCGCGTCGTCGCCTATTCGACCCTGTCGCAACTGGGCTACATGACGGTTGCGCTCGGTTCGTCCGCGTATTCGATCGCCGTGTTCCACCTGATGACGCACGCGTTCTTCAAGGCACTGCTGTTCCTGGGCGCCGGTTCGGTCATCATCGGCATGCACCACGATCAGGATATCCGCAACATGGGCGGCTTGCGCAAATACATGCCGATCACGTGGATCACCTCGTTGCTCGGTTCGCTGGCACTGATCGGTACCCCGTTCTTTTCCGGTTTCTACTCGAAAGACAGCATCATCGAAGCAGTTGCCCTGACCAACATCTGGGGTGCCGGTTTTGCCAACTTTGCCGTGCTGGCCAGCGTGTTCGTGACCGCTTTCTACTCGTTCCGCATGTACTTCCTGGTGTTTCACGGCGAAGAGCGCTTCGGCAAGGTACATCATGCGCCGGCGCCTGTGGCCAAGGGCAAGAAAAATGCCAAGCAAGTCAAGGTGGCGGCTGCCGCTGCAGCGCACGATGACCATGGCCACGACGCTCATGCTCACGACGACAGTCACGATGATCACGAAGAGCATCATGGCCTGGCGCCGGGACAAAAGCCGCACGAATCCCCGTTCGTGGTCTGGTTCCCGCTGGTCATGCTGGCGATCCCTTCGGTCATCATCGGCTATCTGACGATCGGCCCGATGCTGTATGGCGATTTCTTCAAGGGCGTCATCTTTGTTGGCGAAAACCACGTCGCGATGGAAGAACTGGCCTCCGAATTCCACGGTCCGCTGGCGATGGTCATGCATTCGGCTTATACCTTGCCGCTCTGGCTGGCGATCTCGGGTGTGGCTGCCGCTTACTATTGCTACATGGTCAATCCGCGCGTGCCGGCCTGGCTGTACAAGACTTTCCGTCCGCTGCATACGCTGCTGGAGAACAAGTATTACCTGGACAAGTTCAACGAGGCAGTGTTCGCCGGCGGCGCACGCCTGCTCGGCAATGGCTTGTGGAACATCGGCGACAAGATGCTGATCGATGGTCTGGTGGTGAATGGCAGCGCGAGAGTCGTGGTCTGGCTGGCCAAGTTGTCGCGCCTTCTGCAGACCGGCTACATCTATCATTATGCGTTCGTGATGATTCTCGGTGTGCTGGGTTTCCTGATCTACTTCCTGCCATTCTGGCCCGCTAAGTAAATAAATAAACAAGCTGACCTGATTAGGAATATTGACATGCAGTCTACGATCTCCACCTTTCCTCCCTACCTGAGTCTGACGATCTGGGTCCCGATCTTGTTCGGGTTGCTGATTCTGGCGCTGGGCCGCGACAGCCGTGCCGGCCTGGTCCGGGTCGGCGCGCTTGTCGGCTCGATCGTCAGTTTCTTGTGCACCTTGCCGCTGATCCAGCACTTTGACAATGCCGCGCACGGCATGCAGTTCGTCGAGAAAACGCCGTGGATCGGCCGCTTCAACATCTTGTATTCGCTCGGCATCGACGGCTTGTCGCTGTGGTTCATTCCGTTGACCGCGTTCATCACGGTGATCGTCGTGATCTCGGCCTGGCAAGTGATCGAGAAACGCGTCGCCCAGTACATGGGGGCGTTCCTGATCCTGTCCGGTTTGATGATCGGCGTGTTTTGCGCGATGGATGGCTTGCTGTTCTATATTTTCTTTGAAGCGACCCTGATCCCGATGTTCATCATCATCGGTGTCTGGGGCGGTCCGAACCGGGTCTACGCGGCGTTCAAGTTCTTCCTGTACACCTTCTTCGGTTCCTTGCTGACCTTGGTTGCAGTCATCTATCTGTACAACGTGTCCGGCGGCAGCTTCGACATCCTCGAATGGCACAAGCTGCCGTTGACGATGCGCGAACAGATTCTGATCTTCCTGGCGTTCCTGATGGCGTTTGCCGTCAAGGTGCCGATGTTCCCGCTGCACACCTGGCTGCCGGACGTCCACGTCGAGGCGCCTACCGGCGGTTCGGCCGTGCTCGCTGCCATCATGCTCAAACTCGGCGCTTACGGTTTCTTGCGTTTCTCGCTGCCGATCACGCCTGACGCCAGTCATTACCTGTCCGGCTTCATGATCACCTTGTCCTTGATCGCAGTGATCTACATCGGTCTGGTCGCACTGGTGCAAACCGACATGAAGAAACTGGTCGCCTATTCGTCGATCGCGCATATGGGCTTTGTCACGCTGGGGTTTTTCATGTTCAACGACATGTCGGTGCAGGGCGGCATCGCACAGATGATTTCGCACGGCTTCGTCTCGGCCGCGATGTTCCTGTGCATCGGCGTGCTGTATGACCGCATGCACTCGCGCAACATCGCCGACTATGGCGGGGTCGTCAACCGGATGCCCAAATTTGCCACTTTCTTCGTCCTGTTTTCGATGGCCAACTGCGGTTTGCCTGCGACCTCCGGTTTCGTCGGCGAATTCATGGTGATCCTGGGCGCGGTCCAGTACAACTTCTGGATCGGCTTGCTGGCCGCAACCGCGCTGATCCTGGGCGCCGCCTACTCGCTGTGGATGGCCAAGCGCGTCATGTTCGGCAAGATCGCGAACAAGCATGTGGACGAATTGACCGACCTGAACCCGCGTGAATTCGTGATGTTTGCATTGCTGGCGATCTTCGTCCTGGGCATGGGTCTGTACCCGGCGCCATTCACCGACACCATGCAAACGTCGGTCGCCGACTTGCTGTTGCATGTCGCCCAGACCAAGTTGCCTTAAGAAAATACGACGGAAAATCCACGATGACTACCACCCCCAATCTGATTGCGCTTTACCCGGAAATCTTTCTGATGGTCGCCGCATCGGCGATCTTGCTGATCGATATGTTCCTGTCCGAAGCCAAACGCGGCATCACGTATCTGCTGTCGCTGGCGACGCTGTTCGTGTGCGCGATGCTGACGATGGCCGACTACAACGCTGGCGCCACCGTCTACACGTTCTCGAACATGTTCGTGTCGGATCCGATGTCGCACTTGCTGAAGCTGTTTTCCTATGGCGCGGTCGCGCTGACCTTGATCTATTCGCGCAGTTATGTGACCGAACGCGGCATGCTGGGCGGTAACCTCGGCGGCGAATTCTACGTGCTGGCCTTGTTCGCCTTGCTCGGCCAGATGGTGATGATTTCAGCTAACAACTTTCTGATCATCTATCTCGGTCTGGAACTGATGTCGCTGTCCTTGTACGCGCTGGTGGCACTGCGGCGCGACAATGCGAAGGCCACTGAAGCGGCGATGAAGTATTTCATCCTCGGCGCGATGGCTTCCGGTTTCCTGTTGTACGGCATCTCGATGTTGTACGGCGCCACCGGTTCGCTCGACTTGACGACCGTGGCCAAGATGGCCGCGAGCGGCGCCGCCAATCCGACCATCCTGGTTTTCGGCATCGTGTTCCTGATGGCTGGCCTGGCGTTCAAAATGGGCGCGGTGCCGTTTCACATGTGGGTGCCCGATGTCTATCAGGGTTCGCCTACGGCAGTGACGCTGTTGCTGGGTGCGGCGCCAAAACTGGCTGCGTTTGCGATGTTCATGCGTTTGCTGGTTGAAGGCTTGATGCCGATGGCGCGCGACTGGCAACAGATGCTGATGGTGCTGGCGGTGCTGTCGCTGGCGGTGGGCAATGTGACCGCGATCGCGCAAACGAACTTGAAGCGGATGCTGGCTTACTCGACGATCGCGCAGATGGGCTTCGTGCTGCTGGGCTTGATGGCCGGTTCGGTCGGCGTCGACGCCAGCGGCGCAGCCAATGCCTACAGTTCGGCGATGTTTTACGTGATCACCTATGTCTTGTCGACGCTGGGCACGTTCGGCGTCATCATGCTGCTGACGCGCTCCGGTTTCGAAGCCGAAGAATTATCCGATTTCAAGGGCTTGAGCCAGCGCAGTCCGTGGTTTGCGGTCGTGATGTCGGTGCTGATGTTCTCGCTGGCCGGCGTGCCGCCGATGATGGGCTTCACCGCCAAATTCGCGGTGCTGCAGGCTGTGCTGGGCACCGGCCAAGTCTGGCTCACCCTGGTCGCGGTGATGTTCTCGCTGATCGGCGCGTTCTATTATTTGCGTCTGGTCAAGATGATGTGGTTCGACGAACCGGTCGACAAATCGCCGTTGACGGCCAAGGGCGACGTGCGCTTTGTGCTCAGCCTGAACGGCATCGCAGTGTTGGCGCTGGGTTTGCTGCCTGGCCCGTTGCTGAGCGTATGTCTGGTGGCGATGACGAAGACTTTGAGCTCTTGAGTCTGGTTGCTTGATGTTAAAATCGGGGGCGCTGCACTGTCTGGTGCAGCACTCTCGATTTTGCATTTCTGGCGCCGTGTTTTCAAACAGGCGCTTTCAAAGTTGAACCCTTACGCTCGATGTTGAAGGAACCGATGGACGTTGCATTCTCAAGCTGGCTGGTGATCGTGCTGGCGCTGGCGGCAGCCAATCTGCCGTTTTTCAATGAAAAAATGTTTGCCGTGCTGACGCTGGGTCGCGCCAAAGGCGGCGCGCCCAGAGTCAAGTCGCTGTTGCTGCGCCTGCTGGAACTGGTCGCGTTGTACTTCATCGTCGGCGCGATCTCGTTTGCGCTGGAAGCGCGCCTGGGCAATGCCTTTACCCATACCTGGGAATTCTTTGCGATCACCGGTTGTTTGTTCATCGTGTTGTCGTTTCCAGGCTTCGTCTGGCGTTATCTGCGCAAGATGCGCAATTGATGATGGATGATTCTTCCAAAAAAGTCGGCACCGATTTGCAGTTGACCGAAACCAGGATCGACGGCGAACTGGTCTATGCAGGCCATTTCCTGAACGTGCAGTGCGACCGCATCGCTTTGCCTGATGGCAAGATCACCAAGCGCGAATATATCCGGCATCCGGGTGCGGTCGTGATCTTGCCGCTGCTGGCTGACGGCAGCGTGCTGCTCGAGCGCCAGTTCCGTTATCCACTGAACCGGGTATTCATTGAATTTCCCGCGGGAAAAATCGATCCGGGCGAAGACCCGCTGGCTTGCGCCAAGCGCGAATTGCGCGAGGAAACCGGCTATACGGCGACCGATTGGCAATTCGTTTGCACGATCCACAATGCGATCGCCTATTCGGACGAGCATCTGGACCTGTATTTCGCGCGTGGCCTGGTGGCCGGACCGAGTGCCCTCGACGATGGCGAATTCCTGGAAACCTTTTCCGCCAGCGTGGAACAGGTACTGGAATGGGTGCGCAGCGGCAAGATCACCGATGTCAAAACCATCATCGGCGCCTTCTGGCTTGAAAAACTGGTAGCAGGAAGCTGGACTCCGATCTGACGGCGCTGCACGATGAAACTCGCTTTTGTTCTTTTTTCAGTCTTGCTATTCTTCTCTGGCAGCGTGCTGGCCGCACGCACGCCGTTCCAGGTGCGCTGCGAAGATGATATCGGCAAGACCGTCTCGCTCTTGA
>CANFGA010000042.1 GCA_947446335.1 Oxalobacteraceae bacterium
AGCACGCCCTGCAGCAGTTTGTCGGCGGCGGCGTATCGTTTCAGCTCGCCGCGCACTTCGGCCAGCGCGATCTGGGCAGTTGCGTCCCGTGGGTCGAGTGTGATTGCTTGCTCGATCAGCTTTTGTGCCAGCGCCAGGTCGCCCGCCTGGCGCGCCAGATTGGCGTTTTGCAGCCGGTTCCAGTAGCGTGCGTTGCCCAGTGCGCTGCGCCATTGGCTGGCCTTGCCCAGTTTGCTGGCGCGCTCCAGCAAGGACTGGGCGTCAGTGAAACGTTGCTGACGCAAGCGGATTACCCCCAGGCCGCCGAGCGCGTCCGGTTCAGACGGGCGTTCCTTCAAGATTGTTCCGAATTGTTGCGCCGCCGCTTCCAGTGCGCCGCTGTCGAGCGTGTCAAAGCCTTGCTGCAGGTCTTGACCGAGTTTGCGCGTGGCAAGCTCGATCCTGGACGGACCCTCGGCCTTGGCCAGCAGCAGTTCGAGCTTGCTGCGGATCGCCGTGTCATCCTTGTGCTCGTTCAGATAGGTTTCATACAGCGCGCGCTCATCTTTGCGTGGCGCCATCCATATCAGCGCCTGGCGCCAGGCGCTGGTGGCGCTCTTGCCGACGTCGGTGCGCCGGGCCAGTTGGGTCAGGCGCGCGATCGCCTGCGCACGCGTGCCATCGCGATAAGACAAATGCTGTGCCAGCGCCAGTGCATAGCGCGGATCGTTCGGATTTTCTTTTTCCAGTCTGGTCATCCCCTTGCGCGCTTCATCCCAGCCGGTGGGTGTGCCGCCCAGCGTCTGGTAGTACTCCAGCGCAATTTCGCCGCTGGGCGGCTTGTCGCCGAACATGTCGCGGTAGCGTTTGACAGCTTCCTCATTCTTGCCGCTCTGGGCCAGCTTGCGGGTGGCGTCGATCTGCATCGGAGCACCGCTGCGGGCGGCTATCGCCGTTTCCAGCAGGGCGACAAGAGGATGGCCCGGTTGCGCGCCTTTCAGCTTGCCCAGCCAGGTGCGCGCCGCTTCCCTGTTGTTCTTGTCGAGTTCGCCCAGACCCATTCCGTACAGCGCGTCGGGTTGACCAGGATCGAGTTGCAGCAGTTTTTTCCAGGACTCGGCCGCCAGATCGCTGCGGGTGCGGCTTTGCCAGTACTTGCCTTGATCAACCAGCGTGCGCACCACTTGCATGTCGAGAGCCCATGTCTGTTGCGCGAAGATGGCCAGGATGCTCAGGGTGAGGGTTTTGCGATGGATCGACATGTTTTTTCCCAGGCGGTTTCCAGCACCCCTTGCGGGGAAAAGAGAAAGCGTCCTTCGCTCCAGCCGAAGCTGAACAGTGACAGGACAAGATCGTAATACGTCATTTCCGGCGCTGCGCTGCGCAGATAGGCTTGCAACTGCTTGTGCGCTGCGCTGCGCAGCGCAGCGTAGCGTGCCAGATCGCCGCGCATCTTCAGATAAGGCAGGATGGCGGCGCGAAATCCAGGGGGGGCAACGCCGCTGGTGCTGCCATCGATGGTGTCGATTTTTTCCGGCAGATCGGCATGGCCAGCGAGCCAGAGCGCGGGCCCACCCAGCACCGCGCTCTGGCGCTTGACCAGCGGATCGCTTGCATCGCTCATGCCCAGCCACAGATAGACCCGGATCGCATCGTAGCTGCCGCTGGCCGCGCTGACCTCATCGGCGATGAACCCGACGCCGCTTTGCCAGCCGACCCAGTCGGCCACCATGCCGCGCGGCGTGCTTTCGACGATCATCCGGGTGCTCGACTCGGCCATTCCTGACCAAGGCCCGCTCGGGTCGAGCATCGCCAGTCGGCGCAGCAAAGGCAACGGGCTGTAACTGGGATTGAGCCGCAACTGGCCCTCTGCCTTGATGAAACCGGTTTTTCCTGGCAATAGCACCGGTCCCAGGCCAGCAGCAGTGACCACTTCTTCCGCAGCGATCGCATTTTTCAATGCGGTGCCGCGCCGGATCAGGTCGGGTGCATGCCAGAGGCGTCCGGCCTCGATCAACCCATAGGCCAGCCACAGATCGGCGTCCGATGCCGAATTCTTGTCCAGCAAGCCTTGCTCGACATTCCATTGCCAGGCGGGAAGCTCGGCTCCGAGATGCCCGCCGGCGAGCTTGTTGTTGGTCCAGGCCAGCATCCGCTCGAAGGCAGGGCGATCGTTGGCGATCAGTGCGAAAAACATGCCGTAGGCCTGGCCCTCGGACGTACTGTGCTGCTGCTTCGATTGGTAGTCGACGATGCGCCCGTCCGCTTGCAGATGGCGCTCGGCGAATGTCGTCCATAGCGGCCAGTTAGCGCTTGGACAGGCTGCATGGAGCGGCATAGACACACTGAGCAAGATTGCCAGAATGGCTAGTCGCATCTCAGTTGTCCAGCCGCTGGGCTGCACGGCGGCGCAGCATGAAGAATGAAAAAATGCCGATCAGACTGGCGCTGATCCCTGCCAGCAAGGCCAGCAGCCACGGATGGAAGGACAACCACCATTGCAGGTACAGGACAGGCGGCAAGCTGCCGACATCGTAGGACTGCCGCTCATCGAGCATCAGCACTTGGCCATTGCGTAGCGCCACCACGCTGCCCTGAATTTTGCGCACCAGCGTCGGTTCCAGCAATGCATCGAGCAAGCTGGCATATTCCTGTTCATTGTTGGCCTGCAAGGCTACCACGCTGCGTCCGTTCTTCAGCGGTGATTCGAAGCCCATCAGCAGAGCGCCGGGCAAATCCTGGCGCAGTGTCAGCCTTGCTGACGATACCGTCTGGCGTTGTCCGGTGATTTCATGCCACCAGTTGATAGCGCTGTCGTACATGCCTGACAGTGCGTAACGCTGATCCTTGCCATCCGATGAAAATGGCAGACTGCTGCGCCATGCTGCAAACAGCGGCTGGTTGCGCTCGGAACCGATGACCAGCAAATCCTTGTCCACCAGCGCTGGCAGCTGCGACGGCAGCGCCACCAGAACGCCGGTGGCAGGGTAACCGGTCGATTCGCCCATGCGCCCCATCAAGCCCAAATAGGTGCTGACATGCACTGCCTGCGGTACGGCAGGCAAGATGACGGCGCTTTGCGACAGATCGGCCATGCGGGTAAATGGGAAGCCGCTGTTGGCGAACACGGCGAGATCTGGCATCGCAAGGAAATGTGGCAGCCCGGACAGGTCGATGCTGGAATCGCCATCGATGGTGCCGCTGACGTTCTCGATGATGGTGTCGTGGCAGGCGCCTTGTTTCAGGTATTCATACTGGTAGTGAAATTGCAACTGGCTGTTGGGTGACAGTGCATTGGCCGGAATCTTGATGCGCGTTTGTTCTGACGAGCGTGCGCTGGGCCAGAAACGCTCCATCCACGCAAACGTGCGCGGCGGCACGCTCGCTGGCAGCTTGATCGATTCGATGAACAGCGCGTTGACGCCAATGTTGAGGGTCGACTTGTCCGGTACCGGGCGCGGCGTGTAGCGGTATTTCAAATCGAGCGGCACGCCGTTCGAACGCCACGTAAACAGATCGGGCGGCAGGCGCAGATTGACTCGCACCAGATCCGGACTATAGCCATTGACCGTCATCTCGGGCTTGGCAGTCAGGTCGCCCAGCGGCACCGGACGATCGGTGGCAATCCAGTTTGGTGCATCGTGCGCCAGCCGCGGGCGAGCGGGCGGCAATTCGGTGATCAGCGCCGTGGCGCCACTCATCGCGCGGTTGCTCAGTGCCAGCGCCTGGGCCGCTTGCTTCAATTCATTGCCGTCGCGGCCCATCACCAGCAGCACCTTGCTGCTGGCGTCTTTCGGATGGTCGATGATGGACAAGGTTGGTCCGGTGATGATCGGCAGCACGATCCCGGCCGGCGTTTCTTGCGCGGTGGCGAACAGCACGGCATGGCCGCTATCGGGCAACTGGTTCAGATGGGCGGGAAACTGGGCACCGCGGTAGCCGGCCAGCGCGCCGAACCATGAGGCCAGCGTACCCGATGCTTCCAGCGTGGACGGGGCCGGGGAGGTGCCGAAGACGAAAGGCAGCACCAGGCGTCTGCCGTCGCTCCGGTCGAAGATTGGCCTGGGCAGCAGCGCGAGGTCATTGACTTGGTTGATCTGGGCCACCGTGATGTCGAGTGTGCTCTGGTTGCTGACCGTCGCCCACAGGCTGGAATGCATCGGATCTTCGCATTGATCGGTGTAATGGCCGATCAACTTGACGTTGAGCCGGTTGAATTCAGTGACGATGCGCGGATCGATGGCGAATTCGCGCACTTGCTGCGTGCTGCCTTGTGCCTTGGGCAGCAACAACGAGCTGATGACTTCGTCGTTTAGCATCAGGACCAGATGGGATGTTTCGGGCAGCAGTGCAGGCGAATAGTGGTAAGCGATCCTGAGCCGTGCTGCAACCACGACTTCGTCGGCGCGTATGTTAAATGGAATGCCGGCGATCCCCTCGGCGCCGCGCAAGGTCAGTGGCGTCGTGATCCCCAGTTGCTTGAAGGTCAGCGTGAAGCTGCGGGTTTTGGCGGTATTGTTGGCGTGGGCCGCCATCGTGCCGGCCAGCGTCAGGACGACCGACGCGAGGACCGCGATCAGCATGCTCAGGCGCGGTGGCAGGGGAAGTCGAATCATCACGCCGAATCGCTCCTGGAAGAGGTTTTGGCATTGCGATGCAAGCCATTGTAGATTTCTGCGCCAGACTGGCGCAGGAACTCCATGATGCCGCCGGCGCCGATCCGGAAAATCTGGCCAAGTGCGCGCAGTGGCCTGTCCTGCTTGGCTTGGCCCCAGCTATCGACCCAGGCATCGGCCCGCACAAAAGAGCATTGGACCAGCTCTTTTTCCTGCTGCAAGTTCAATTCATGGAACTTCAGGCCCAGTTGTCGCTCGTTGATGCGCACCGCGTGTGTGGGGAAGATGAATTCCTCGCTGCCCCTGTACAACGATATGTTGAGCCGTTGCTGTTGTTTGATTTCCAGCGCAGCCGGCAAGACCAGGCTCAGGCCGCCTTCGGAAAAATTTTCTGTTTCGCAAGCGATGGTTCGACCACCGGGCAAGTGCAAGGTCGCCGGCAGGTGCATCGGTATCCGGTGGTTGTGGCGCACTTGCCTGGCCTCGTTGGCGACCGCCGTTGCCGCGCCCAGGATCAGCAAATTCTGGGCCGTCCAGGCCATGTTCAGTATCACCGTCGTGGTTTCCCCTTTGTCCCACAGCGTCAGGAGCACGATGCCGGCCGTGAAGCCGATCAAATTCATGCTCAGCAGCACGATAAAAGGGCGTGAAATAGCCCAGTCGAAGAAATTTTGATCGGTCATTCCACCTTTGGCGGTCACGTTGAAATTGCCAGCACGGGGATTGATGAACGCATGCAGCGTGGGGCGCAAGATGTACCAAGCCAGCACCGATTCATATACTTCATTCCAGAATGAATGGCGAAACCGCCCTTGAATGCGGGAATTGGTGATGGTCGAGTGCAGCAGGTGGGGCAGCACGAAAATCACAATGTCGAGCGCGGATGCGGCAATCACATGGGCGCCGAAGAGCAGATAGGACAATGGCGCAGTCAGGAAAATTACGCGCGGCAAGCCATAGAAAAAGTGCAGCATCGCATTCAAGTAGCACAGCCTTTGCCCCAGCGACAATCCTTTTCCGAGCAATGGGTTGTCGATGCGGAATATCTGGGCCATGCCGCGCGCCCACCGCATGCGCTGGCCTACGTGGCTGGACAGGCTGTCAGTGGCCAGGCCTGCAGCCTGCGGAATGCCGAGGTATGCCGTTTCGTAACCGAGTCGGTGCAGCTTGAGCGCGGTGTGCGCATCCTCGGTCACGGTCTCGACCGCGATGCCGTTGATTTCCAGCAGCGCTGAGCGGCGCAGCACCGCGCAGGAACCGCAAAAAAAGGAGGCGTTCCACAGATCGTTGCCATTTTGGATCAGGCCATAAAACAGTTCGCCTTCGTTGGGTGTGTTGCGGAAGGTACCCAGATTTTTTTCAAATGGATCAGGCGAAAAAAAATAGTGCGGCGTCTGCAACATCGCGATGTTCTTGTTTTTCACGAACCAGCCGACTGCAATCTGCAAGAACGATCGGGTCGGAATATGGTCACAATCGAAGATCGCGATCAGTTCGCCGGACGTTTTGGGCAGCGCCGCGTTGATATTGCCGGCCTTGGCATGATGATTGTCGGGCCGGGTCAGATGGGTGACGCCGACCGAAGCACAAAAGGCGCCAAATTCGGGGCGGCGGCCGTCGTCGAGGACATAAATGCGAATCTTGTTGGCCGGCCAGTCCAGTGCCAGCGCTGCAAAGACGGTTGGCTTGACGATTGCCAGCGCTTCGTTATAGGTGGGAATAAAGATGTCTACTGTGGGCCAGTTGGTTTGGTCGGGCGGCATCAGCACCGGTTTGCGCTCCAGTGGCCATGCCGTTTGTACGAAGCCCAGCACCAGAACCACGAAGGCATACAGCTCGGCCAGCAGCAATGCGCTGCCAAATATCAGGTCCGGCGTCGATCCGGTACTGATCGTTTCGGTCAGGCGCCAGTACAAATAACGCGATGAGGCCACCAGCGACAGGCAGACCAGAATCAGGATCGCCGACTTGGTATTGTGGCGCTTGACCAGCAATGCCATTGCCAGACAGCATGAGGCAAACAGCACCTGGCTCCAGCGCTCCAGCGGAACCGTGATGACCAGCAAGAACAAGCCGATTCCCAGCGTCAGCAGAAATCCTTTGACGCCGCGTGCAAGGATCGAGGTTCCCATCCAGGCGCGCTCGAGCAGGGCGAATAGCGCTGTGCCGACAGGAGAGAGCAAACGGGATTGGATAGCGTGCATCATGGAGTCACCCCGCGAGCCTGTGAGCCACATTCTTCGCCAGCAAGATGAAGTCGTGGGAAGACTGAGAGTGCTGGTCGTAATCAAGCACTGTCTGGCTGAAGGCGAGCGCTTCGCTCACCGCCTGGTCGTAATGAATGCTGCCGATCACGCTCTCGCGCAGATGCAGATGGACGGCGTCGGCGACATCGCGTCCCAGCTGGTGCATGCTATCTGTCTGGTTGATCAGGTAGCTGGCGCAGATGAAATTGGCACGCTCCGAGCAATAGCTTCGGTACAGGCTTTCCATCGCGGGAATGGTGGCGTAGGATGCAGCATCGGGCAACACGACGGTCAATCCGAAATGGGCATGCCGCAGCATTTGGCGCAGGTAGACCGAGGCGCCCGGCGGCGTGTCGACGATGACCATCATGTCTTCAGGCAAGTCCAACGCTGCCAGATTATGGATCAGCCAGTCGTCGTCGTTGTCGAGTACGCGCTCGAATTCTCTCCGGCCATCCTCATTGATCATCCCGAACGGAAGGTAATGGGTATTGTTGTTAAATTTGAACACGACATCGGACCATGCGCCATCTGCCAGCGAGGTGGGCGCCAATCCTTCCGGTGCGCCCGGGTCCATGCCAAAATGCAGGCGCAATGCATTTTGCGGATCCAGATCTATGGCCAGCACCTGATGCCCGGCGGCGCTCAGTGCAATAGCCAAGTTGGCCGATACTGTCGTTTTGCCGACACCGCCCTTGGCCGAGACGACGGCGATGAGCCTTGTCATGTCTTGCTGCTATTGAACAGCATGGAGCGCTTGGGTACCGCTGCGCTGGTCGGTGCAAGCAGGGGAGCGGCACCGATGAGGCGCTGGAAGATATCCGACAGCGAGTCGGCTTGATTGGTGCGTGCAGCGGGCATCGGTGCAGCGCCCAGGCTCTCGACCGGGAGCGAGACGACAGGGCGCAATGCGGGCTTGCATTGCGATACGGCAGGTGCAGATGCCACTTGTTCTATGGTCAGCCGCGACAGGATGGGCCAGCGAGACTCTGCCGCGACGGCGCGGCTGTCGCGGCCAATTTCCTGGTATTGGTCCGGCTCGCCATCAAACTTGCGAAACAAGTCTTTTATATCGTTGGAGCGCACCTGATGCGCCTGCGGGCTTGCCATATTCTTTGGGGAATTCATGGTCCGTCCTTTTCAAGCGCGGCTGAGTTTGAAAACAAGCTGGTTTTCGGCATCGGCTGTGCCAACTTGTTGCACGCGCAGGCCGGGATCGATGCCTGTGATGTCGAACCAGCGTTGATAGACTCCTTCGAAAAAGGCCGGGGTCCAGTTGGAGCAAGCTTCGCCAAAGGTAGCGCGCAGCGGCGAACACAGGTGCCGGATATCGAGCCAGTTGTCGCTTTCGGAAAATTCGACCCAGCCCCAATCGAGATCGGCCCAGAATTGATTCACGCATTGCTGCAATTGATCCAAGGTCGTGCATGGGCTGACGTCGATACCGTCGGCGAAACGCATGCCGAGGCGCGCCATCAATTTTCGCAAGTCATTCTGGTCGAGTTGGGCGCCAAATTCGGCACCCATTGCGCCGATGAAATCGCGCCATTGACGCGATGCTTGCTGCTGCGCGTAGTACTTGATCGATTTTTCAATATGCATTTGATTTTCCTGGGAAAAATCACTGTATTGCGCATGTCGCATCGGTGCGAAATAATTGCTACCAGACTTGCCAGTATTTTTAATTGACCTGAATCAATAAATATTATTCTAGCATTAAAAGTTTCCACATAAAAATGTTTTTTTGTATTTTTTTTTTAGCATTTTTGTGTGGCGAGCAGCCACTCGGGCATGCTTGTAAAGAATGCGCTGGATGCGCTGAAAAAGGCAGGGTGTGGAGATGAGTTAATAGCAGAGCGCAAGTTCTGGTCTGGTTTGACGCGCGAAATCAGCGCGGGCCATCTTCTCGCGCACCTGTTTGATACTGCCCGCAGATGACCTGAGTGCTGGTGCAAGGCGCGTTTTGCTTCAGCCCCGAGTGATGGCGCAAGGTGGCACAGCATCCACTGCTAATGACGTGGCATGGCAGTAGCGGTTCTTGCCGGCACGCTTGGCTCGGTAGAGTGCGCCGTCGGCGGCGTTGATCAAGGCTTCGACAGTGTCGGCATCGTCAGGATAGATGGCGATGCCGATGCTGGTCGACAGGTTCAACGTCAAGTCGTCGATCTGATAGGGCTCGGACAGCCGATCCACCAGTTTCGAGGCCGGGCCCAGGGCATCGGCCAGACTGGACACGCTGCCGAGCACGATGACGAACTCGTCGCCGCCCACGCGCGCCACCGTGTCTTCCTTGCGCGATGAGCCGACCAGACGGTGCGCCACTATTTTGAGAATTTCATCGCCGCAGTTGTGGCCGTGCGTATCGTTGACATTCTTGAATCCGTCCAGATCCAGATACATGATGGCGGCCTTGCCGTGCTGGCGCGATGCATGCTGGAACGTGGTCTCGATGCGATCTTCCAGCAGGCGCCGGTTGGGCAAGCCGGTGAGCGGGTCGTGCAGCGCCAGTTCCTGCTGGCGCTTGCTGTAGTTTGCCAATTCCTTGTACAGCAAGCGCACTTCCAGTATGTTGTGGATGCGCTTGCGCACTTCGAGCAAGTCGAACGGCTTGCTGATGAAGTCGCGCGCACCCGCTTCCAGCGCTGCAATCTTGAAGCTCGGCTGAGCGGTCAGCGCCAGCACCGGCAGATAGCCGTCTTGCTCGATCTTTTTCAAGCCCTTCATGACCTGGAAGCCATTCATGCCCGGCATTTGCAAGTCGAGCAAGATCAGGTCGTAGCAATGCTCGCTGTGCAGCGGGCAGACCTGTTCCGGCATCGTGGTGGCGGTGACGTTGGTGTAGCCGGTGTCGCGCAAGATGTCGAGCATCAGATCGATGTTCTCCGAGCAGTCATCGACGACCAGAATCCTTGCGTTCAAAATGTCATTGGGGCTGGGCATGGCAGTCTCCGTCAAATCTGAAAAAAATCGCCGCTGGCCAAGGGCACTCGCAGGCAGGGCGTTGTATTGGATGAGAAGCGTGCTGGCTTGTCAGGCTGTCACCTGGTCGTGGCTGGACCGGTGTCGTCATGAAGCGTCTCTTGCTTGCAAGTGTAACAAAGTATGACGAAGTTGCTTGTAGGACAGATGCGCGTCAAAAGGTAGGAGCGTGTTCGGCAGCGAATGCCCGATGTGCTGTTGCGGGCGGGCGCTGCTTGGCACTGATGAAATGCGTGCTGGACAAGTTGCCGCGCAGCCCCTATAATCTCGCTTCGCCAGGGATGACCTGGAGATGAAATCGAAGACTTGCAGTATGGGTTGGTTTCAAGTTTGTGTTTTGATGCCGTTCAGGTAGCGTGCTTGATTGCAACCTGGCTCTGCAGCTTGGAAAGTCCAACTTTCCAAAACAAAATATAAACGTTATAATACAGTTTTTGCGGCTGTAGCTCAGTTGGATAGAGTACTTGGCTACGAACCAAGGGGTCGTGGGTTCAATTCCTGCCAGCCGCACCAGTAATATCGCTGAAAAGCGTCGCAGCAAAGCGAACAAAACATGGATGACGGGCCAGTGCTGATGCACTGGCCCGTTTTCTATTGTGGGTTCGGTTTGTCGTGCGTTGGCTGCGCTGCCACCGGATCACGTCGGATCACTTTGCATCGCGCAAATTTGCAACAAACTGTGTTCTTTCATTGCATTTTGTTGCAAGCGTTGTTTGCTGGTGCTGGCCACCTTTTCCCCGTGGCGCGAATGGCTGGGGCGATCAGCGGGGCGGGCCGATTGTAAGGAAATGTAAGGCGCGATATTCGAGAAAAGTATTTATTCTTAATGAAATCAATGACTTGGATTGTCATTTATGGTCCCGTGATATCGGTCATGGCGCAGTGCTATGGTCTGCCCTCGGTGCCCGGACCTGCCACAAATCTGATCGTCAAAAATGATCAAGATGGCATCCGGGGCGCGCTACCCGCCCTATGCCGCTTCAATAACAGGAGATACCATGCAAGTTACAACGCCAGCGACGGCAACGCCGCACTCTAGCGGCGCCAGCGGCGCCAGCAATACCGGCGCACTCATCATCGTCACACTGCTGTTTTTCATGTGGGGGCTGATGACGTCGCTTAACGATGTGCTGATCCCGCATCTGAAAGCCATCTATACCTTGTCTTACGTGCAGGCAATGCTGGTGCAATTTTGTTTTTTTGGCGCCTACTTTGTCGTTTCTCTGCCGGCGGGTGCGTTGATCAAGAAGATCGGCTATCAAAAGGGTGTCGTGGCCGGCTTGCTGGTGGCCGCTGCTGGTTGCGCCTTGTTCTATCCCGCCTCGATGCGCGGCTATGGCATGTTTCTGTTGGCCTTGTTCGTGCTCGCGTCCGGCATCACGATCTTGCAGGTGGCAGCCAATCCGTATGTGACGGTGCTCGGCGCTGCCGCCACCGCTTCGAGCCGGCTGACGTTGACGCAGGCGTTCAATGCGCTGGGCACCACCGTTGCGCCCACGCTGGGCGGCATCCTGATCCTGTCGGCTGGCGTCTTGACAGTCGAACAATTCAATCTGTTGCCGGTGGCCGAGCAATTGGCGCATCGCGCTGCCGAAGCCGCCGCGGTACAAGGCCCGTATCTGGCGTTGGCCGCCACGCTGCTGGTGCTGGCGCTGCTGTTTGCGTTTGCGCGCCTGCCGAAAGTGAGCCACGCCGAGGAAGCCAAAAGCGAAGCTGACGGCCCGACATCGGTGCTGGGACACCGCCACCTGGTGCTGGGCGCGATCGGCATCTTCTTGTATGTCGGCGGCGAAGTGAGCATCGGCAGTTTTCTGATCAGCTTTCTGGGCGAAGCCAATATCGCGGGTCTGGCACCGGCCGAGGCGGCGCACTATGTGAGCTTTTACTGGGGCGGCGCGATGCTGGGGCGCTTCATCGGATTTGGCGTGATGCGCTATGTCAGCCCGGGCAAGGCGCTGGCATTCAATTCCGCATGCTCGATCCTGTTGATCTTGTTGGCGATCTTCAGCGACGGCCAGTTGGCGATGTGGTCCATCATCGCGGTCGGACTGTGCAACTCGATCATGTTCCCGATCATCTTCAGCATGGCGCTGAACCGGCTCGGCAAGTTCACCGGCCAGGGTTCCGGTTTGCTGTGCATGGCAATCGTTGGCGGCGCCATCGTGCCGTTCGGCCAGGGTTTCCTGGCTGACCATATCGGCTTGCAATGGTCGTTCTTCGTGCCAGCGGCTTGCTATGTGTTCACGCTGTACTTCGGCTGGAAGTACGCCGGCATGTACCGCAAGGATGCTGCTGCATAAAGAGTGTCAGCACTGACGTGAACCAGGGCCCGCAAACGCAAGTTTCCGGGCCTTGTTTGTTTCTGGATATCTATTTTCTGCCAGGTCAATCGATGGTGATTGACTTGCCTCATGGCGAGGCTGAAATCGGCTCCTAACATGGTGTTGCGGTCGTCTTGCCGGCCGATTCGACGCCAGTGCGTGCGATGCTGCCGCTGGCATATTTGATCATATTGATTTCAGACAGGAGTTTTTCATGGCTAACAATTTGATGCGCTTTGATCCGTTCGCCGAAATCGCACGCTTTGAT
>CANFGA010000043.1 GCA_947446335.1 Oxalobacteraceae bacterium
AGCCCTTCAGCAGGTTCAAGCCGATGAGTGCCTTGTAAGCCGGGCTGATGGTATCGCAATAACCGGGATAGGGCACCGCATCGGAAGCTGCCTCGGCATCGACGATGAACAACTCTCGATCGATCGTCAGACGCAAATGCAAATCGTGCAAAGGCGTGCCGGCCGGGCGCGGGCCCGATGCGAGCGCAGCGTCGCGGGTCTTGATGTCGGTGATGCGGGCGTCGATATCCCACAATCCATCATCGCGGGCATAAGCCTGGACAGTGATTGCGCGGGTGTGCCTCAGCACACGTCGGGACACGGGAGGTGAAAGGGGCATAGGAAAGACCGATGCCGCAAAGCGGCAGTAAATGGTAAGCAGCCATGTGCTTGCGCACGTTGCCGCAGCTTCTACGGACAACAACCGCTCCAGCGGCGCTGCTACAACCCCAAAAGTGTAGCACACTGCGCCCCAAGTTGCCTTTTATCATGGCCTCGATGCCATCATTCGGATCGAAACACAACGCCTGGCGGCTCTCATAGTGGCATAACGGATATGGCGGCGCCATTTTTTTGCTCTTTACTCGGGTTCGAGGCCCTTGATCGCGACCGCGATGGCGCGCTGCGAAAAGCCGCGCTGCATCAGAAAGCGCATCTGCTTGGCACGCTGCTCCTGGTCCTGCGCAACGCTGCCGAATTTCTTGCGCCAGACGGCGCAGGCGCGCAGGGTTTCATCCTGCGCCAGATTGGCCAATTGCTCGCGATCGCCGGCCAGGCCGTGGCTTTGCAATTCGGCGACGATGCGGTGGTTGCCGTAGTTCGCCGCGCGGCGATGGATCAGCGCCTCTGAAAAACGTTGCTGCGACAGCCAGTTGGCCGCTTCCAGCGCATCGAGCAAGGCCTCGATGTCGTCGCCCTCTTGCGCATGGCGCGCCAGTTTGCGCGCCAGCTCAAGACGACTATGCTCGCGCATCGAGAGCAGACGCAGGGCCCGCCCCTTCAGGCTGATCTGCACCATGCGGCCCTTTCGCTGCGGCTCAGTGGCTGAAACCGCGATTATTCAACCGCCTTCAGCTTGGCTGCCGACTCGGCCTTCTCGGCCGCCTTGTCGGCTTTTTCAGCCGCTTTCTCTGCGGCTTTGTCAGCCTTGTCGCCAACTGCCGGCGGCAATTCGCGCACGCCCAGAGAAACGCGCACCTTGTTCTCGATTTCACGCGCCAGCGCCGGATGCTCTTTCAGATAGGTACGCGCATTGTCCTTGCCCTGGCCGATGCGCTCGCCGTTGTAGCTGTACCAGGAACCGGACTTCTCGACGATCTTCGCATCCGAACCCAGATCGAGGATCTCGCCTTCACGCGACGTGCCTTCGCCATACAGGATGTCGAAATGCGCTTCGCGAAATGGCGGCGCAATCTTGTTCTTGACGACCTTGACCTTGGTTTCGTTGCCGATCACTTCATCGCCGGACTTGATCGAACCGGTACGGCGGATGTCGAGGCGCACCGATGCGTAAAATTTCAGCGCATTGCCGCCGGTCGTGGTTTCAGGGCTGCCGAACATGACGCCGATCTTCATCCGGATCTGGTTGATGAAAATCACCAGCGTGTTGGTGCGGTTGATCGAACCGGTCAGCTTGCGCAGCGCTTGCGACATCAGACGCGCCTGCAGGCCGGGCAAAGAATCGCCCATGTCGCCTTCGATCTCGGCGCGCGGCGTCAGGGCCGCGACCGAGTCGATGACGACCATGTCGACGCTGCCCGAACGCACCAGCGCATCGCAAATTTCGAGCGCTTGCTCGCCGGTGTCCGGTTGCGAAATGAGCAAGTCGTGCAAATTGATGCCCAGTTTTTGCGCGTAACCGACGTCGAGCGCATGCTCGGCATCGATGAAGGCGCAGGTTCCGCCCAGTTTTTGCATTTCTGCAATGGTTTGCAGCGTCAGCGTGGTCTTGCCTGACGATTCAGGTCCGTAGATTTCAACCACGCGACCGCGCGGCAAGCCACCCACGCCGAGCGCGATGTCGAGGCCAAGCGAACCGGTCGAGACCACTTGCACTTCTTCGATCGGGGTGCTGGCATCCATGCGCATGACGGAGCCCTTGCCGAACTGCTTTTCAATCTGGGCCAGCGCAGCCGCGAGCGCCTTGGCTTTCTCGGACACGGATGCCACTGGTTTTTTATCGTCCATGATGCTCCTTCAATGCGCGTGGGTTGGTCATTAATTCGACTACATGCGGTACTGTATAAAAAAACAGTGCTTATTGCAAGCACGATCTGACAAGGATTGTAATTCAATCCAGCCAGTGCCTGGTTCTGATAAAAATTCGCCACCTCGTCCGAAATGCAACACAATACGCACTTCCGACGTTGGATGGACCCCATGCGTATTTTACTTGCCGAAGATGATAGTGTGCTGGCCGATGGTTTGACGCGCTCGCTGCGCCAGTCGGGCTATGCAATCGATTGCGTCAAGAACGGCCAGGAAGCCGATACGGCGCTCTCGACCCAGGAATTCGATCTGCTGATCCTGGACCTGGGCTTGCCCAAGATGTCCGGACTCGAAGTGCTGCGCCGCCTGCGCGCACGCGCATCGTTGCTGCCGGTGCTGATCCTGACCGCCGCCGATTCGATCGAGCAAAGGGTCAATGGCCTCGATCTCGGCGCCGACGATTACATGGCGAAACCTTTTGCGCTGTCGGAACTCGAAGCGCGGGTGCGCGCATTGACCCGGCGCGGTGCCGGCGGCGGCCCGACCGTCATCAAGCACGGTCCGCTCTCCTACGATCAGGTCGGGCGCAGCGCCTATATCAACGATCAAATGCTCGAATTGTCGGCGCGCGAACTGGGCTTGCTCGAAATATTGCTGGCGCGCACGGGTCGACTGGTATCGAAAGAGCAACTGGTCGACCATTTGTGCGAATGGGGCGAGGAAGTGAGCAATAACGCGATCGAAGTCTATGTGCATCGCTTGCGCAAGAAAATCGAAATCGGCGGCGTGCGCATCGCCACCGTGCGCGGCCTCGGTTATTGCCTGGAAAAATATTCCGATGCCGCGCACGCGAGCGCCTTGCCGGCGACGGCAACACTGCCAGCAGCATCCAGGCAAAAATGAATGATCGCGACGCCGGCATGATCGAGCCGCTCGACGCCGACAGCACCTGGTTCGAGCCGCCCACGACCGAGCAGGATGACAGCATCCAGCACTCGCTGTTCGGTGAAATCCTCGACTGGATGCTGGCGCCGCTGCTGTTGCTGTGGCCGATGAGCATCGCGATCACGTATCTGGTGGCCAAGACGATCGCCAATCAACCGTTCGATCACACGCTCGAAGACAGCGTGACGGTGCTCACGCAGCAAGTGAAGGAAGCCAATGGCCATGCGCTCAAGCAGCGCCCCGGCGCCGCGCGCGACATCTTGCGCGCCGACGACGTCGACAGCGTCTACTTTCAGGTGCTCGACCAGCGCGGCGCCTACATCGACGGCGATCGCGATTTGCCGCTGCCGCTCAAGCAGCAAGATGCCTACCGGCCCGGCATCGTGCATTTTCGCAACGACAATTTGCACGGCACACCGATCCGGGTCGCTTTTTCCTACGTGACACTGGCCGGATCGAATGATGCGGCATCGGACGCCAGCGAACCGCGCCTGGCGCTGGTGCAGGCCGCCGAAACGCTGGACAAGCGGGCGCTGCTGGCCAACGAGATCATCAAGGGCGTGATTTTGCCGCAGTTCATCATCTTGCCGATCGTGCTCGCGCTGGTCTGGTTTGCGCTGGCGCGCGGCTTGTCGCCGCTGGCCGAGTTGCAAGAGCGGATACGAGCCCGCCCGCCCGACGACCTGAGCCCGATCGACTCCAGCCAAGTGCCGGAAGAAATATCGCCGCTGGTGGGTTCGCTCAACGACATGCTGGAGCGCTTGTCGCAATCGATAGCGATGCAAAAGCGCTTCATCGCCGATGCCGCGCACCAGATGAAGACGCCGCTCGCTGGCATGCGGATGCAGTCGGAACTGGCGCTGCGCCAGACCGATCAGCAGGAAATCCACCGTTCGCTGCTGCAGATGGCGAAAAGCTCGGAGGCGGCGACCCGACTGGTCAATCAATTGCTGGCGCTGGCCAGGGCTGAAAACCAGCCGCAGACCGGCAGTGCATTCGTGATGCTGGAGCTATCCGAACTGGCGCGCGGCACCGTCCAAGACTGGGTGCAGGCGTCATTCACGCATCAGATCGACCTCGGTTTCGAGCAGCCACCATATCCGATCCTCATTTCCGGCAATCCCATCATGCTGCGCGAGTTGCTGTCGAACCTGATCGACAATGCACTGCGCTACACGCCCCCTGGCGGCAGCGTCACGGTGCGCGTGCGTTCCGATGCCGACGACGCTTATGCTGGCCGCGCAATACTGGAAGTTGAAGATACCGGGCCGGGCATCCCCGCAAACGAGAGATTGAATGTATTTGAACGCTTTTATCGTATTTTAGGCAATAATGCAGAAGGTAGCGGACTGGGCTTGGCCATCGTGCGGGAAATTGCACTGCAGCACGGGGCCGAAATCGATGTCTTCTCGAATCCGCGCACGCACCAACCCAGGCTGCCGGGCTGCCTGTTCCGACTGACCTTCCAGCTGCAGGTGCCCGATGACGACGAAGACCGATGAACAGCGCCCCGGCGCGCAAGCGGCCAGGCACGCCATGCACTGGAAAAAAACCCGGGAAGTCACCTATCTCCTGCTATCGATATGGCTATTGACGGGCTTCCTGTCGATTTTTTTCGCCCGCGAATTGCATGACTTGAGCCTGCTGGGCTGGCCGCTGTCGTTTTACCTGGCGGCGCAGGGCTCGGCGCTGATCTATCTGGCCATCATCGCTTGTTACGCCTGGCGCATGCGCCGCCTCGATCTGCAGTACCGCGATCCGGACCGCGATCGGAACCAGACATGAACCAGGACAGCACTTTCTTTGCGCGCCTGTCGCGCTATTACCTGCTGTTTACGGCCGGCTTCGGCACTTTCCTGATCGCGCTCGCGCTGCTGGAAAAGGAAGGCATGCCGCGGGTCTGGATCGGTCACCTGTTCATGCTCGCCACTATCGTGCTGTATGCCAGCATCGGCTTGATCAGCCGCACCTCGAATGTGCTCGAATATTATGTCGCAGGGCGCCGCGTGCCCGCCTTGTTCAACGGCATGGCGACAGCCGCCGACTGGATTTCGGCCGCCAGCTTCATCAGCTTGGCTGGCGGCCTGTACCTGCACGGCTTCGACGGCCTCGCTTACATCATGGGCTGGACCGGCGGCTATTGCCTGGTCGCGTTACTGATCGCACCGTATCTGCGCAAATTCGGTCAGTATACGATCCCCGACTTCCTGGCCGAGCGCTACCGCAGACCCGGCGGCAGCGGCCGGCCGGTACGCATCATCGCCGTCTGCGCCACGATTCTGGTGTCCTTCATTTACGTGGTGGCGCAAATTTACGCAGTCGGCTTGATCGCGTCGCGCTTCACCGGCGTCGATTTTTCAGTCGGCATCTTCCTCGGCCTGGCCAGCATCCTGGTTTGCTCTTTCCTGGGCGGCATGCGCGCCATCACCTGGACCCAGGTCGCGCAATACATCATCATCCTGGTCGCCTTTCTGATCCCGGCGATCTGGCTCTCGGTCAAGCACAGCGACAACCCGGTGCCGCAACTGGCCTACGGCAAGATACTGGCGCAGCTGAGCGCGAGCGAAGCGCGGCTCGAACAAGATCCGCGCGAGCAGGAAGTGCGCGCCATCTTCCGCCAGCGCGCCGACGAATACGACATCAAGCTGCAAGGCTTGCCAGGCTCATGGGAAAGCGGGCGGCTCGCTGCGCAGCAACGGTTAGATAAGATCCGGCTGCGCAATGCCTCGCTGATGGATATCCGCAATGCCGAGCGCGCCTTGATCGCCTATCCGAAGAGCGCGCAAGAGGCGCAGCGCCTGTGGGCCAGCGCCAGGGCCATGAACCTGACCCGGTCCCGGCCGATCACTCCGCATGCAACCCCGTTCCCGGCCCCAAGCCGGGAGCAATCCGACATCAAGCGCAACAACTTCCTGGCGCTGACATTTTGCCTGATGCTGGGCACCGCCGCCCTGCCCCATATTCTGATGCGCTCGTACACCACGCCATCGGTGCACGCGACCCGGGTCTCGGTGTTCTGGACACTGTTTTTCATCCTGCTGATTTACCTGACGATACCGGCGCTGGCGGTGCTGGTCAAATACGATATCTACACGGCACTGGTGGGCAGCGATTTTGCCCAGTTGCCGAACTGGGTCTCGTACTGGGCCAATGTGGACAAGCTCAATCCCTTGATCAGCATCGTCGACACCAATCACGATGGCATCGTGCAACTGGCCGAGATCGCCATCGATGGCGACGTGCTGGTGCTGGCCACGCCGGAAATCGCCGGCTTGCCGTATGTGATTTCGGGCCTGGTCGCCGCTGGCGGCCTGGCCGCTGCGCTGTCGACCGCCGATGGCTTGTTGCTGGCCATCTCGAACGCGCTGTCGCACGATGTCTATTACAAGATCGTCGATCCGAATGCCTCGACCCAGAAGCGGGTGACGATCTCCAAGTTGCTGCTGCTGGCGGTCGCCTTCATCGCCGCCTACACCGCGTCGCAAAAGCCGGCCGACATCCTGTCGCTGGTCGGTGCCGCCTTTTCGCTGGCGGCATCGACGCTGTTTCCGGCGCTGGTGCTGGGCGTGTTCTGGAAACGCGCCAACCACAGCGGCGCCATCGTCGGCATGCTGACCGGCTTTCTGGTGTGCCTGTATTACATGCTGCACACCAACCCGATCCTGGGCGGATCTGCAGCCAACCAGTGGTTCCACATCGCACCGATTTCAGCCGGCATCTTTGGCGTGCCGGCCGGCATGGCTGCGCTCTACCTGGTGAGCTGGATCACGCCAAAGCCACAACGCTACACGCTGGGACTGGTCGACCATTTGCGCGCGCCGGAGTAAGCTTTGATACCTGACACCTGACACCTTTGACAACGGAGAATCCCATGACATCTGGAAAAATTCTGGTAGCGCAAGGCGGTGGCCCGACCGCGGTCATCAATCAATCGCTGGTCGGCGTGGCCTTGGCGGCGCGCCGCCTGCGCCCGCTCGAACGCGTCTATGGCGCGCGCCACGGCGTGCGCGGCATTCTCGATGAAGACTTCGTCGACCTGACCGAAGAAACCAGCCACAACCTCGAAGCGGTGGCTGCGACGCCGTCGTCGGCGCTGGGCTCGACGCGCGACAAGCCCGATGTCCCTTATTGCAAGGAAATCTTCAAGGTCTTGCGCGCGCACCAGATCGGGCATTTCTTTTACATCGGCGGCAACGATTCATCCGACACGGTGCGCATCGTCAGCCTGGAAGCGCAGAAAGCCGGCTATCCGCTGCGCTGCATCCACATTCCGAAGACCATCGACAACGACCTGGTCGGCAGCGACCATACGCCCGGCTATCCATCGGCGGCGCGCTTCGTCGCGCAAGCCTTCATCGGCGCCAACCTCGACAATGCGGCGCTGCCGGGCGTGTATGTGGGCGTCGTCATGGGGCGCCATGCCGGTTTTTTGACGGCGGCGGCGGCGTTGGCGCGCAAGTTCGAAGGCGACGGACCGCACCTGATCTACCTGCCCGAGCGCGTCTTTTCGATGGAACGCTTCCTGGCCGATGTCAAGGCGATGCACCAGCGTTACGGGCGCTGCGTGATCGCCGTCTCCGAGGGCATCATCGACGCCCAGGGCCAGCCGATCGCCAACGTACTGGCGGCCGGCAGCCAGACCAAGACAGTGGAACGCGACCCGCATGGCAATGTGCAATTGTCGGGCACCGGGGAACTGGCCGATCTGCTGTGCGAGGCGATCAAGAACCAGCTCGGCATCAAGCGGGTGCGCGGCGACACCTTCGGCTACCTGCAGCGCTCGTTTGCCGGCTGCGTGTCGGATGTCGATCAGCACGAAGCGCGCGAGGTCGGTGAAAAGGCGGTCCAGTTCGCACTGTGGGGCGAGCGCGACGGTTCGGTCGCGATCCAGCGCAGCGCCGACTATGCCGTCGACCATGTGTTGCTGGAACTCGATGCGGTCGCCGGCAAGACGCGCGTGATGGAAGACGCCTTCATCGCCGCCAGCGGCAACGATGTGACTGCCGCGTTCCACGGCTATCTGCGGCCTTTGCTCGGGTCCGGCATGCCGGACCCGGCCCGCTTGCGCGCTGGCGCGGTCAAGAAGGTGCTGGGTAGCTGAGCCGCAATTCATCAACAGGTCATCAAGGCTGACTACACTGGGAGACTGTTCATCAGAATAGGCAAGCCACCATGACATCTTCCATCTCGCGCCGCCGTTTCCTGTCAAAAAGCGGCATCCTCGCCGGCGGCGCCCTGAGCGTTCCGCTGCTGAGCGCCTGCGGCGGCTCAAGCAACGCGGCGCCGGCCGTCATCGCCAGCGACAGCGAACGCCCTCAACTGCTGTCAGGCCTGCAGTTCGGCGACGTCACGGCCGACAAAGCCATCATCTGGAGCCGCAGCGACCGCGCCTCGCAGATGATCGTCGAGTACGACACCAATGAACGTTTTGCCAACGCCAGCCGTATCATCGGTCCTTATGCCAACGCCGACAACGACTTCACCACCCGCGTCGATTTGAGCGGCCTGCCACCCGGCCAGAGCGTCTTCGTGCGCGTGCGCTACGTCGACCCGGACCGTGGCCGCATCGAGAGCGAAACGCTGGCCGGCCAGTTCCGCACCATGCCCTTGCCTGATGGCAAACGCGCGGTACGCTTCCACTGGAGCGGCGACAACGCCGGCCAGGGCTGGGGCATCAATCCCGACTTCGGCGGCGTCAAGATCTATGAAGCGATGCGCCAGCGCGATCCGGATTTCTTCATCCACAACGGCGATACGATCTATGCCGACGGCCCGATCGCACCCGAGCAGAAGGCGGAAAACGGCCAGATCTGGAAAAGTCTGGTCACCGAAGAGGTCAGCAAGGTGGCTGAAACACTCAAGGAATTCCGCGGCCGCCATTCCTACAACACGCTGGACCTGAACTTTCGCAAGTTTGCCGCCCAAGTGCCGCAAATCTGGCAATGGGACGACCATGAAGTGACCAACAATTACAGCGGCTCCAAGGATTTATCCAGCGATGCGCGCTACACGGAAAAGAATGTCGCCTTGCTGGCCGCGCGTGGGCGCCGCGCCTTCCTCGAATATGCGCCGATGCGCTACTACAAGCAGTCCGAGCCGCAACGCATCTACCGCAGCCTGGCTTACGGCCCGCTGCTCGATGTCTTCGTGCTCGACATGCGCAGCTATCGCGGGCCCAACAGCGACAATCTGCAAAGCGCCCCGGATGCCAGTTCAGCTTTCCTCGGCACCGCCCAGGTGGACTGGCTGATCGCAGAACTGAACGCATCCAAAGCAACCTGGAAGGTGATCGCCGCCGACATGCCGATCGGCTTGCTGATAGCCGACGGCAAGGATGCCCAGGGCAAGGCCAGATGGGAGGGGCTCGCCAACGGTGACGACGGCGCGCCATTGGGACGCGAACTGGAAATGGCGCGTTTACTCAAGAGTATCAAGGCGGTCGCCAACGTCGTCTGGATCACCACCGACGTGCATTACTGCGCCGCACACTACTACGATCCGGCCAGGGCGATCTTTTCCGACTTCGCTCCGTTCTGGGAATTCGTCGCCGGGCCGATGAACGCCGGCTCCTTCGGCCCCGGAACACTGGACCAGACCTTCGGCCCCAGCGCCGTGTTCACCAAGGCGCCCGTGCTGCAAAACTCGTCGCCGTTCGCCGGTTTCCAGTTTTTTGGCGAGGTCCGCATCGACCCGCAATCGAAGGCGCTGACGGTGGAACTGCTGGACTTGAACGGCGTGTCGCAGTTCAGCAAGACGCTGGCGCCGGTCGGCGTCTAGCTTGCCCAAATAAAAATGCGCACCAGATTGGCGCGCATTTTCACACATTTTCATTCAATGGCGACTCCAGTCGCCATTGAATGGTTTAGAGGACGATGGTCTGGTGCTCGTCGCCGACGCGGGCGCGGATCACGCCCACGCGCGAGACCGATTCGCCGGCCGCCGTCAATTGCGCAAACGCCGCATCGGCATTCTCTGCCGAAACGATGACGATCATCCCGATGCCGCAGTTGAACACGCGGTGCATTTCGGCGTCAGCCACGCCGCCATGCTGTTGCAGCCACTGAAACAGCGGTGGCATGGTCCAGGCCTTGGAATCGAGCTCGGCAACCAGATCCGCTTGCAGCACGCGCGGCACATTTTCGACCAGGCCGCCGCCGGTGATGTGAACCATCCCTTTCACTTCCATCGCCTCCATCAGCGCCAGCAAGGGCTTGACGTAGATCCGGGTCGGCTCCATCAGCACGTCGGCCAGTTTGCGGCCGTGGAAATCGCCTTCCAGGTCCGGCTTCGCCAGTTCGATGATCTTGCGCACCAGCGAGTAACCGTTCGAGTGCGCACCCGAGGAAGCCAGGCCCAGCACCACGTCGCCGGGGGCGATCTTCTTGCCATCGATGATTTTCGATTTTTCAACCGCGCCGACGGCAAAACCGGCCAGATCGTATTCACCGGCCGGATACATGCTCGGCATTTCGGCGGTTTCGCCGCCGATCAACGCGCAACCGGCCAGTTCGCAACCGCGCGCCACGCCCTTGATGACATCGGTCGCGGTCGGCACATCGAGCTTGCCGCAGGCAAAATAATCGAGGAAAAACAGCGGCTCGGCGCCCTGCACCAGGATATCGTTGACGCTCATCGCGACCAAGTCGATGCCGACCGTGTCGTGACGGTTCAGCTCGAACGCCAGCTTGAGCTTGGTGCCCACGCCATCGGTGCCCGAGACCAGCACCGGTTCCTTGTATTTCTTGCTGATTTCAAACAGCGCGCCGAAGCCGCCTATGCCGCCCATCACCCCTTCGCGCATCGTGCGCTTGGCAAACGGCTTGATCGCTTCGACCAGCGCGTCACCGGCATCGATATCGACACCGGCATCGCGGTAAGAAAGGGAGACATTAGAAGGTTGGTTCATGGTGTGGGGGCAGTGGAGGCGGTAAAATGAAAGATGGGGACCCGGTTTGCACGCAGGCGCAAGCAGTCGGTCAATCCTCTATTTTATCAAAATGCCCCATCAACCAGACTTTTTAACGCAGATATAAATTAACTGATGCCATTTCCCTTCACGGCCGAACAAAAACAAACGGCATTCTGGGTCGCAGTCTGGCTGGCATTCTTGTTCCTGCTGGTCACGCTCGGACCGATCCTGACGCCCTTCCTGGCCGCCACCATCCTCGCCTATGCGCTCAATCCGGGTGTCGACCGGATCAACCGGATGCGCTTCAAGCGTCTGGGCGTGCCGCGCGCGCTGGCGGTCCTGATCGTCGTGCTGTTGTTTTTTCTGGCATTGACGGCGCTGGTGCTGATCGTGCTGCCGGTCTTGCAAAAGGAAATCCCGCTGCTGCAGGCGCAGATCCCGCAGTTTTTGAACAAGCTCAACGACATGCTGGCGCCGCGCTTGCAGGAACTGGGGATCAAGGTGCGACTCGACGGCTCCGGCATCCGCACCATGCTGAGCAAGCAGATGGCCACCAGCAGCGAAGAAATCTGGAGCGCCGTACTGGCGTCGGCGCGCATCGGCGGCACCGCCGTGCTGGGCTGGCTGGCCACGCTGGTGCTGATTCCGGTTGTGCTGTTTTACGTGCTGCTCGACTGGCACAAGCTGCTGCAGCGCATCGCCGGCGCGGTGCCGCGGCGCTGGCTGGGCAAGACGCTGGGCATGGCGCGAGAAGTCGATACGCTGCTGGCCCAATATCTGCGCGGCCAGTTGCTGGTGATGCTGGTGCTGGCCGTGTATTACTCGCTGGGCTTGATGATCGCCGGCTTCGATGTCGCGCTGCCGGTGGGCATCATCACCGGCTTGCTGGTCTTCATCCCCTATCTCGGCTTCGGTCTCGGTCTGGCGCTGGCCTTGATCGCCGCCGTGTTGCAGTTTGCCGACTGGAGCGGCATCATCGCGGTGGCGATCATTTACGGCTTCGGCCAGGTGCTGGAAAGCTTCGTGCTGACGCCGCGCCTGGTGGGCGAACGGATCGGTCTCAATCCGCTGGCAGTCATCTTCGCGCTGCTGGCGTTCGGCCAATTGTTCGGTTTTGTCGGTGTTTTGCTGGCTTTGCCGGCTTCGGCGATCTTAATGGTCGCTTTCAAGCACCTTAGGCGCCACTACCTCGACAGC